>REEL01000093.1 GCA_007695095.1 Chitinophagaceae bacterium
GATTGATAAAAAACAAATTTTATCATTAAAAATAAAATTTTGGAAAAGTAAGAAAAAGAAAAAATAATTCTTTAATTTTACCTTGAATTAAATCAAAGAATTATGTATAGTAGTGTTAAATCAACTTTCTTAGCCTTATTACTTGTCCTCCCTTTTACATCTTTTGGACAGTCAATTTTATCGGAAAATTTCGAAACGAATCCTTTTAATAACGGTTGGACAGCTGAACAGGCTGCAGGCTCAGACGGATGGGGGTGGGGAACCACATCTTCATTATCCAGTGCTTTTTTTGGGATTCAGGACTCGCCGGACGGCACAAATGTGGTGGCAGCAAATGATGACAGATGTAATTGTAATGCAAGTCAGGATTACCTTATATCTCCGTCTTTTAGCTTAGCCGGGATTTCCGGGGAAGTTAAACTCTTATTTGAACTCTACTTTTTAGGAGGTTCGTATGATGGGGATACTGAAACCGCTTTTTTGCAGATATCAACAGATGGTGGTGCTACTTATAGCAATTTGATGAATTTACAAGGGTCGGAAAGCTGGCAAACAGTTATGGTCGATTTGGATAGCTATGCAGGTTATTCGGACGTAAGATTGAGATTTCATTATAATGACAATGGAGGCTGGTTGTACGGTGCAGCTTTAAACAGCGTGAATGTATTCATTCCTGAACCATATGACTTAAGGCTTGTAAGTGTCGATATACCTGAATTTTTAAATATTGGCTATTATGATTTAGATGGAAGGGTTATAAATTTTGGAACAGAGCCATTAACTTCTTTTGATGTTAGCTGGAATAGAGGAGGTACTGTATATACTTCAACTATTTCCGGTATAAATATTGAATTTGGAGAAACATATGATTTTACTCATGATACCAAACTTGATTTAGCCGTTGCACAGGATTATACAATCACTGTTGCAGTTGACAAACCAAATGGTCAGGACATTACTACATTAACAGATAATGAAATTCAGAAAAACATTACGGCAATTGATGTGGTGGTTTCTAAAAATGTAGTGATTGAACAACATACAGGTGCATGGTGTCAGTTTTGTCCGGACGGATCCTATATATTAAGAAATATCAGAGAAAATCATGATAATGCAATTACGGTTAGTATTCATAATGGCGATGCTATGGCTTTTGCAGATGGCAACACCGTAGGAAGTGAATTTGTAAGCGGATACCCTACAGGAACTATAGATAGATTTCAATTTCCGGGTCAAAGTGGTGTAGATGCGAGTAGAACTACATGGGAAAATCGCTATTTAGAAAGATTAGGTGCAACAGTACCATTTACAGTAAGCGCTGAAAACACCTATGACGCATCTTCCAGAATGATAACAGTTGATATGGAAGTAACTTCTCACAGTAGTTTTGAAGGAGAACCCAGACTAAATGTCTTTATAGTGGAAGATAGTGTAACAGGAACCGGGTCGGGGTATAATCAGGCAAATGCCTATAATAACCAATCCGGTCATCCTTATCAAGGTGCCGGAAATCCAATTGTAGGTTATAATCACATGAATGTAGCCAGAGCTTTTTTGGGAGGTCCGTGGGGAGAAATAAACTCATTACCTACATCAATAGCTAGTGGAGAAACTTTCTCTTACCAGTTTACTTATACCATTCCTGCCGGATATGACGAAGATCAAATACGTGTAGTTGCACTTGTTCAAAACTTTTCTTCTGACGGGAATGACAGGGAAATTTTTAATGCTGTAGAAATGTCACTCAACGAAAGTGCTGAAAATGAAGTTTTTCAAATTGTTCTTAGTGCTGAAGAAGCTGATTTAGTAAATGACAAAATGCAGATTAAAATTTATCCAAACCCAACATCTGACAAAGTGAATATGGCTTTTGTTCTTAAAGAGCAAGGTAATTTAACAATAGATATAATAGATTTGCTTGGTAAATCAGTAAAAACTGTTGACTACGGAATGCATTATCCCGGGTATTATACTGAAACTTTAAATGTAAACAATTTAAATAGCGGAGTTTATTTTATTAATATCAGAAATGCTGATAGTATTGTAACAAAAAGATTGATAGTTCAATAAGCTGAAATTATATTTTTCTACATTGAATTACCCTCCCCTTTAAGGAGGGTAATTCATTTATAACACTTTCAAACATTATCATCTATGACTAAGAAGATACTTTTGTTACCTTTTTTTATAGTTTTTTTTATAAAAGTTTACAGTCAGGGAAATTTTTCAGGTGAGCTAATGGTAAATAGTGATTTCTACCAAAGAGATGAAGCTATAGGGGCTGTAAATACACCTCATTATGATAACTTACTTTCTTCAACAGATGCTTGGTTTAGTCTGTTATATACGAATCATGATATAAATCTGGATGTAGGTATTCGCATGGATATGTTTAATAACTCAAATCTGCATAATCCGGGAACACCATACAATGGAATAGGTATTGGAAGGTGGTTTGTAAGAAAGAGATTTCAAAATGTAACTCTGGAAGGTGGTTATATTTATGAGCAGTTTGGAAGCGGTATTAGTTTCAGAACTTATGAAGACAGGAGTTTAGGGATTGATAATGCACTTTTTGGAATGAGTGTAAAATATGAACCGATTGAGAATCTTATGATAACCGGATTGGCGGGTGTTCAAAAAAATCGTTTTGATTTATATAATCCTATAATTCAGGGCGTAAACCTTGAATACTTTATAAGCTCAGAAGAAGGGAATCTGACAATGGTTCCGGGGGTTGCGTTAGTAAACAGAACCCTAGATCAATCTTCAATGAATTTAATTGTAAACACTATTGAAACCTATCCGGAAGAGGAAAGGTTTGTCCCTCGTTATAATACATTTGTTGCATCAGCATACAATTCGATGGATATCGGTGCATTTAATGTTTATCTGGAAGGAGCGGTAAAAACAAATGAAGCTATTCGAACAGCTGATAACCGTTTAAGAGACAGACCCGGAAATGTATTGTATGGCGTTGTTGGTTATTCAAGACCCGGTTTTGGCGCGAGCTTTCAAGCTAAAAGAACCGAGAATTTTGTTTTTAGAACTTCCCCAAATGAAGCATTGTTGGACGGTATGATTGGTTTTATTCCTCCCACTGCACGTCAGCAACACAGAAGATTAATAGCAAGGTATGCTGCAGCAACACAAGAATTGGAAGAGCTGGCTTTTAATCTAGATTTATCGTATGTGCCGGTAAGAGGTTATACCTTAGGTTTTAATGCTGCAGAAATCAGGGATTTTAGTGATGATTTACTTTTTAGGGAATACTTTTTAGATTTGACAATCAGGAAAAGCAGAAAATGGACAGGCGTAGCCGGAATACAGTACATGCAGTATAATCAGGCAGTTTATGAAGAGAAACCCGGTGAACCTATGGTGGAAGCTATAACTCCTTTTGTTGAACTAACCTATCGTTTTAACAGAAGACATTCTATAAGAGTGGAAGCCGAATATCAGTATAATGAACAAGATTTTGGTAGTTGGGTCTATGGATTAATAGAATATAATATTGCGCCACGATGGTCTTTTGCTGTATCTGATATGTATAATTATGCGCCAAATGAATCAAAAGATACAGAAGCTTTACATTATTATTCGCTTTTTGCATCATATACGGCGGGAGCTCATCGTTTTACTACAAGTTATGTGCGACAAGTCGAAGGAGTGATTTGTACCGGAGGAGTATGTCGTTTTGAGCCTGCTTTTAGTGGAGTAAAATTTCAACTGACAACTTCATTTTAGTATAATGTAATATACGGAATTTGTCATTAATTAAATATAGACGAATATTTTTAACAAGGATTAAACTTCTACTTATGAAATTATTAATAAAGAAGATTCAGTTAATGGCAGTTTTGATTTTACTGCTCCAATCTTGTACAGAAAAAGGTCCTGTTATTGATTTAGGTGGAATGCAGGCTTTATCAGACACAACTTATGTATCCGATCAGGTAGAATCTCCTCAGCAAAAAAATGTTTTAATAGACGAATTTACAGGTGTTCGGTGTGTAAACTGCCCCGATGGACATACTTTAATTAATACCCTTCAGCAAAATAATCCGGATAGAGTAATTGCTCTTGGTTGGCATTCCGAGTTGTTAGGTCAGCCATTACCCCAAAGTTCTCAGGATTTGAAAATCCCCGAAGCTCAGCAAACAGAAGATTTTTTGGGCGGTATACAGGGAAAACCCTCAGCAGGAATTGACCGGTTTATATTTAGCGGAGAAAATACTATTTTAGTATTGCTTTCAAAGTGGGCAGGCTTTGTATCTGAACGTCTACAACTTTCAACACCTTTAAATATTAGTTTAAACCATAGTTTTGATTCGGGAACGCGAATGCTTGATTTTCAAACTACATTACATTATACAGAAGCAGTTGGCTTTGAAAACCGCCTGAGTGTGGTTATTTACGAAGACAATATAATTGAGCCACAGGTTACACAAGGAGGCATTGTAGATGAATATAATCATCAACACGTTGTCAGAGCATTGATAACTCCATTAAGTGGTATTAATTTGGCTGAGTCTAAAGTGCCCGGAAGAGTTTTTGTAACTACATTTCAAAAAGAAATACCTGCATCCTGGAATGAAGAAAATTTAAGTATTATTGCGTTTGTGCATCGCCCTTCACCGGATCAGGAAGTTATACATGCTTTTAAAGAAAAAGTAACACCCTGATATTATTCTGCAATAATTGTTTTAATAATCAGGTTATTTTAAAGGATTTAATTGAATTATCGGAAATAGTAAAGTTAGTAAATGAATATTGCGGTAAATGCCAGATTTCTGATAAAAGATAAGTTAGAAGGGATTGGCTGGTTCACAAATGAGACATTAAAAAGGATTACTAAAAATAATCCACAGCATACTTTTTATTTTTTCTTTGACAGAAAATTTGATGACTCATTCATTTTTTCGGATAATATAATTCCGGTAGTCATCAATCCTCCTGCCAGACATCCTTTGTTATGGTATGTATGGTTTGAATACATGGTTCCTTATTATTTAAAAAAGCATAAGTGCGACTATTTCATTTCACAAGATGGTTACCTTTCTCTAAAAACTAAGATTCCTACCCACTTAACCATACATGACTTAGCTTTTGAGCATTTTGATGACCATGTAAGTAAATTGACGAATAAATACTATAAGCATTTCACACCTTTATATGCCGAAAAGGCTTCAAGGATAGCTACCGTTTCTAATTTTTCGGCCTCAGATATAAGTGAAAAATATGGGATAAATTCTGAAAAAATTGATGTTATCCCAAATGGTTTCAACAATCGATTTAAGCCTGTAGAAAAAATAAAACAAAAAGAAATACAAGATAGAGTAGCTGATGGTTGCCCGTATTTTTTGTTTGCAGGCACAATTCAGCCCAGAAAAAATCTTGAAAATCTACTGAAGGCCTATGAGCATTTTCGTGAGAATAATGATTCCAATATTAAACTTTTGGTTGCCGGGCGAAAAGGTTGGAAATATCAGGAGGCTATTGATATTTATGAGTCCATGAAGTTTAAGAATGATGTTATCTTTTTAGGTCATTTAACTTTAGATAAATTAGTAGATGTGATGGGAGCTGCAACTGCTTTGTTTTACATTTCTTTATTTGAAGGTTTTGGAATTCCAATACTTGAAAGTTTTGCGTCCGGGGTGCCGGTTGTTACCTCTGACAGAAGTTCTATGCCGGAAGTTGGTGGTGATGCAGCAATTATCGTTGACCCATATAATATTGAAAGTATTGCTGACAGTATGAAAAAAATAGCTGTTGACAATAAATTTGTGGAAGAGTTGGTTTCCAAAGGTATTGAACGGGTTAAAATGTTTTCGTGGGACATTACTGCCGATAAGCTATGGGAAAGTGTATCATTATCTATGGCTAAAGATGTTTTACCCTTACAGGAAAAATTAATTAAAGCTCCTTGATTTAAACACTTTAGACGCAGATAGATTATGATTACAAACTAAAAATCCCACCCGGATATTTATTTAAATTATTTATGAGTCTTTGTTACCTTTGCAAAAATCTCTCTCTTTTTTTTAAACATATTTAAATCCAAATGCAAAACGAATTTAATTTACTTCACGCTATAAAAATTTTTTGGAAAAGAAAATTATGGTTGCTTATAGCATTTATCTTATCAGCAGTTGTTGGTATTATTGTTTCCTTTGTAATTCCTGAAAGGTTTTTATCTTATTCAACATTTTATCCGGCAAACCCTTCTTTAACAGATCGCCAGACTCTTTTTAGTGTTGAGCGCTCGGATGGATTTATTGATTACTTTGGTACTAAAAATGATGTAAACAGATTAATTTCTATTGCTAATTCACCTCAGGTATCTAATTATCTGATAGACCGATTTAATTTATTTGAGCACTACGAGATTAACCCAAACTCTAGGTTTCCTCAGACTCAAATAATGGAGAAATTTGAAAAGCAGTATTCGGTTATTAAAACAGAGCTAAATGCAATTAGAATCAGCTTTTTAGATACAGACAAGGATTTAGCGGCTAAAATTGTTAATGCAGCAGTTGGAAGAGTTGATCAGATTAATAAAGGTCTGGTAGGAAGTAATAAAGAAGCTATAGCTCATCTCTTTACCGATCAGATTGTAAATTTGGAAAATGAAGTTGAATTTTTAACGGACAGCCTTTCGTTTTTAGCTGAAAAATATAATATACGCCGAGTTACTACAGGAGGCAGTAATCAGGATGCCGTTTATACCGGTCAGGACTTAAGAGCTGTGGAAAGGTACAGAGTTCTTAGTAAAAGACAAACCAGTTCAATTGAAGAGCTTAATAAACTATATACTTTATCCGGTCAGTATGAGCTTTCAGCAAGAGAAGATATTCCTTCCATTTTTATAATAGAAGAAGCCTATCCGGCAGAAAAGAAAGCAAAGCCTATCCGGTGGTTGATTGTTGTAGGATTTACAATAGGAGGTGTTCTCTTTATGATATTTAGTCTACTGTTGATTGACAGATTCTATTATATTCAGGCAGCCTTAAAAGATGATGAATAACTTTTTAAAAACATTTGATTATAGTTTATTATCCTGGGCGATGCTTGCTTTCACCCTGCTGGCATTTTTTGCAGTTCAGGTAACAGGTATAGTTGTTTTTTATTTGCTACCGGTTGCCGTAATTTTAGTAGCGCTTTCAGTATATAATTTTAAAGCAACATATTTCATGATGTTGTTTTTTCTACCCTTATCAACGGAATTTTTTTTTTCAAAATCATTAGCAACAGATTTACCTACTGAACCACTGATTATAGGTTTAATGCTTGTTTACTTAATGTATGTTTTGAGCAAGCCTTATGTTGTGGAAAAAAAGTTTATCTCCCACCCACTAATAGTCTTACTTTTAATTCACTGGGTTTGGATGTTTATAACAGCGATTTTTGCTGATGACAGCTTTGTTGCTTTCAAGTTTTTATTGGCCAAAAGCTGGTATTATATAGTCTTTATCTTTCTTACTGCATTGATTATAAAAAATGAATCTACGGCAAGAAAAGCATTTTGGTTTATTTTTATCCCACTATTGTTTACAGCTGTTCAGACTTTATTTAGACATTATCAGTTAGACTTTGCTTTTAGCGAAATTAATACTCCGGTTGTTCCTTTTTTTAGAAACCATGTGAGCTATGGAACAATGCTTACTTTATTCATTCCTTTTATTTTTTATGCCCGAAGTTGGTATAATAAAGGCTCTTTTTTGAGGATTTTACTCAACGCTTCAATCCTCATTTTCTTTATCGGCATTTACTTTTCTTATACACGTGCTTGTTTATTAGCACTTCTTTTGGCAGCCATATATTATTTTATCATAAAACTAAAAGCAACTGTCCCGGCCTTAATTGCCGGCTTGCTTATTGTTGGTGGGATAGTCTATCATTTTGCAAATGACAATAGGTTCATGTTATTTTCTCCTGATTTTGAACAAACAGTTTATCATGGCAATTGGGAGGAGCATATTTCTGCGACATATCAGTTTCAGGATGCATCCAGTATGGAGAGGATTTACCGATGGATTGCAGGTATAAATATGTTTCAGGAAAAGCCTTTAATGGGTTATGGACCAAATAACTTTTACCCCACTTACAAAAGACATACAGTTTCAGCTTTTGAAACTTATATTAGCGACAATGAAGAGCGATCTACTATACACAATTATTATCTATTAATGCTTGTTGAGCAAGGCTTAGTCGGCTTTTTTCTTTTTTTAATAATTACCTTGTATTCTTTATATCTGGGACAGCGAATATATTCAAAGGCTCAAAGCGACAGACATAAAAACATGGCCATTGCATTAACACTTTCCATACTAATGATGTATGTTAGTCTTCAGTTAAGCGATTTGGTAGAAACAGATAAACTGGGGAGTTTATACTTTATGTCACTTGCACTAATGGTACGCTTAGACTTGAGTGTTAAATCTGAAAATGAGAAAAAGCTAAAAGAATCTACAGCTTAGAATAGTGATATCATCCAGAAAAAGCTGAGTCCCTTTAAAACTTTCTATGTATTTGAACAGATTTGAATTAAACTCATGGACTGTTAAGTGTTGATATTCTTTTAAGAAATCTTTTACTCTTTCAATATCAAACATTTCATTCTCTTCATTTTCTATATCAACGAGACCGTCGGTATAAGTTAAAAGTAAAGAGTTCTTTTCTAATGACACTTCACCTTCATTTACAAATGGAAGTTCTTCAAACATTCCTAAAATTGTCGTGCCTTTATCTAATTCAATAAGTTTTCCTTTATTTACAAGTATAGGTGGATTGTGTCCTGCATTCACATACTTAAGCTTTTTAGTTTTTGTATTATAAATACCCAGAAATAAAGTAATGAACTTTTCTCCTTTAGTGATGGAGAGAAGGCGTCTATTTAGATTTTTAATATAAGATTCTAAAGAACCCTTTTCGTTTATAATAATTTGAAAGTTTGCCTGAAAATTTGACATTAAAAGAGCTGCAGCTACTCCTTTGCCTGAAACATCACCTATACAAAAGGCAAACTCTTCATCTGAAAGCTTTACATAGTCATAAATGTCACCGCCTATATCCTGGTTAGGAATATAAATAGCTGCCATTTCAATAAATTCATTTTTAGGCAGACTATCCGGAATAAGCATTGATTGCATTTTTGCAGCAATTTCCAGTTCACGCTTAATTAGCTCTCTGTCAATTTGATTTTTAAACAGCTTTTTGTTTTCAATGGCAACCACTATGATATTGGTAATGGTCATAATGAACTTCAACTTCTCTTCTATGGTATCGTAGTTATCAGTTTTAAGTTCGCCAATCAGCAAGTATGACAATGGTTCATCTTTATGATAAGTAGGAATAACAAACTCAAATTCTTCCAGCTCAGGATAAGTATCTTTTTTTAATTTAGAGACTGATTTTATGTCTTTAAAATAGTGGTTGGCATTAATTGATTGGAGCGTTTCTTTTTTATTAACACCGGATTCTGCTCCTATTTCCCATTCATCATCTTTAATAAAAACAGCCATTTTGTTAACGCCAATCTGTGCCTTCAGTATAAACTCATAAATTCGGAATATGGCTTTGGTGGAAAAGTTATTGTTGATAGCCTGAGAAACTTCCAGCAACGAGTTTATCTGCATCTGTTTAATAGTAAGCAGACGTTCCAGCTCTGAAAGTTTATCGTTTGATTTAGGCGATTGTGCTAACATTTTTAAATTAAAATCTGAACTAAGTTACATATTTGTTTTCACATCCATTGCATCTCTAAAACCATTTCCTATCAAGTTAAAAGATAAAACCAATAACATAATTGCTATTCCCGGTATAATTGCTAAAAACGGATTTGTACTTAAAATATATCCATAGTTTTCATTCAACATACTGCCCCAGGAAGGCATTGGAGGCTGAACCCCAATCCCCAGAAAGCTTAAGCCTGCTTCTATAATAATTGCAGAAGCAAAATTTGCAGCGGAAATTACTATTATAGGCCCTACAACATTTGGCAGTAAGTGAATGAATATAATTCGTGCATGTGAAAATCCTAACCCTTTTGCAGCTTCAATAAATTGCATTTCCCTAAGGCTTAGGATTTGTCCTCTAATAATTCTGGCAACCTCAACCCACATTGTCAGACCAACAGCTACAAATATCTGCCAGAAACCTCTGCCCAGAGCCAGCGTAATTGCTATTACCAATAAAATGGTTGGGATAGACCAAACAACATTTATAAACCAGATTACAAAATCATCGAAACGACCTCTGAAATAGCCGGCAGAAGCCCCTAAAACAATACCAATTATCAAAGAAATTAAAACAGCCACCAGTCCTACAGAAAGGGATATTCGAACCCCTATAATCAAGCGACTTAAATTATCCCTGCCAAAACGATCCGTGCCCAAAATAAAAGTGGTCGTTTTAATAAGTTTCCGTTCGGTAATTTGGCTTAAATCAGTGATGCTTTCTTCTCTGGCAACTCCATCATAATCATTGAAAAAAATAGTATTCCCATCAATTCTAACATCCGGATTTTCTGTAGAAAGAGCAAAGTGAGCATCTGCCAAATTTATCTCTCCGGCTAAGCCCGGGAGTTCTTTTCCCCGAAATTCATTATATTTAATAACACCATCTTCTAAAGTGAAATCTATTATAGGAATCAGTTCATAAGGGTTTTCCTGACCGCTTATCATTTTACCGATAAAGTTTCTTTTTACTACTTCCCGGTTTTTTCTTCGGTGAAGCAACTGTATGGAGAAACCGGGTTCTTTATTTGTTATCTGAAGAATCTGATCATTGGCATTTCTGGTAGAGTCAGGTGTGATTAAATAGCCCAAAATAGCAATCAAAACGGCAATAATAATTACAGCTAAGCCAATTACAGCAGCCGTGTTTTTTTTAAACCTTTTCCAAGCTCGTTGGGAAGGGCTTCTGTATTTATTTTTATTATTTTTTTCCACCTGCTGACTCATTCCTGAATTAAGTTGAAATTAGGCCGAAAAATACGAAAGTTCTAAAAACAATACTACTATAATGGTTAAAAATCATACTTCCTTTCTTTCCATTCAAAGTTACCGGATATGCTAAAAACACCTGCAATCAATACATAGACTATGTGTAATATCTGAATAAAAGGATATAAAAGTATATTTAAATTTTCTTTAAAATGTTTTGCAACAGCAGAAATAAATAAATAGTCGGCTATGCTTTTTAGTAAAAACATGACTAAAAACACCTGCAAAAAGATGGGATTGAAAATTGAAAAAACGAGACTTGCCAAAATCATCAGATGAAAAAAATAGACTAAAGTTAAGGTAATGAAAATTCGTTTTTCACCCAAAAGTTTTGATTTCGCAATCCATCTTTTTCTTTGGTTAAAAAAGCTTTTAAAATTTTCTGCACAAAAAGTGAAAACAATAGTTTTGTAATCAAATGAATACGCTACTTTTTCATCTTTTTCCAAAGCCTTTAATAATAAAAAAATATCATCGCCCCCGGGAAAATCTTTATTGCTTTCAAAGGGCTTTGCTTTTTCAAAAAAGGATTTTTTAAATACCATATTGGCTCCATTTGCCATTTCTGACTTTCCGGAACCGAGAGAAGATGCTGCAATACCTGTCATGGCTATCTGATCGAAGTATTGAAAGTGCTCAAAAAAATTATTTTTCTCAATTTTATAAAGTACCGGCCCTGTCAAAAGTGTAGTTTCAGATTGTTGATTTTTTTTTGAAAGACCTTTTAGCCAGTATTCTCCTCTTATTGTGTCTGCATCTGTGATAACAATATGTTCTCCTTTTGCGGCCTGAACTCCTTTTTCAATAGCTGTTTTTTTCCCCTGTTCATTTTCTGTAAGTGAAATTACTTTTACTTTGTCAAATAAAGAGGCTAATTTAACAGTGTTATCAGTAGAGTTGTCGTCTATTACAAGAATTTCAAATTGGCCGGCAGCATAGTTTTGATTTAAAATTGATTTCAAACATTCCGAAATTCTCTTATCTTCATTTCTTGCCGGTACTATGATTGAAAAAAAAATCTCAGGTGCTGATTCCTGCTGATCAAAAAAAGTGAGCAATCCTTTTTTCCAAAATATCTGATATCTGTAGATATACAAACAATAGAGCAATGCTGATGCCATGAAAATGATAATGAAAAGATTCGTAAGCATTCAAAATCTAATAAATCGTAAATTGGAATATGCAGTTCATTGCAAAAATAAAAAGGACCGGCAGAATAGAACTACTTTATCAAAATTTAAAAGGAGAATTCCACGGATAAATGCCTTTAGCGGATTAAAAGGACATTACCGCTTACAGTTTCATTAATTTTTAATATCCTGCCGTCTTCAAACCTTCCGTCTATAAACCATACATAAGAACCAATAGGGGCTTTTTGTCCCTTATACATTCCATCCCATCCGACATTTGGCTCTGAAGTTTCAAAAACCAACTCACCCCATCGATTGAATATCTTTAAGTTAAAAATTCGGATTGATTCGATTTTGCCAAGTACACTAAAGGTGTTATTCAATCCGTCGGGAGCAAATGCATTAGGTAAAAATAAATCTCCGCAAGGGGTCCATTTTACATGAGATTCAGCAACTTTAGTACAATTGTTTTGATCTTCCATAGTAACACTAATTTGCCCGCTATAAACTTCATTTATCTCCGGATTTTCTAAATTGTTGTCAGTGAAAATTTCTGAGGGAGACCAGCTAAAACTCACTGCATCAGAAGAGAAGCTCTCGATTGTATAGGTTTCTTTGCAGTAAACTGTTAAGGTGTCTTCTAAATTATACCATATTTCTGCAGCAAAATCAATAAAAGTACTTCCGGAAACCATACAAGTGTTTTCGTCTAAAGCAGAAACTTCATAAGTACCGTAAGTATCCACTTCGATAGTTTCAGCAGTTATTTCATTATTCCATATTATTTCCTGATAATTGCTGCCAATAGAAAGTACGGTGGTTTCTCCGCTACAAAGCATGTTTCCATTTTCAGATAAAATGTCAATGTCTGTTGTAGGCAGTACATCCACTTCTAAATTAAATGTACTGGGGCAACCGGAATTGTTAACTGCGGTGATTGTATATTCTCCAACATCAGACTGGTTAACGACTAAACTATCTGTTAAGCTAACTACCTGATTATTCTGATTAGTCCATTCTTGATTCTGCCAGACACCTTGCAGCAAAACGATTAAACTATCTTCCGGACAAAATGAAAAATCCGGGTTCCCTTGTAATACAGTAAGAATAATTTCTGTAGTGTCAGAAACTTGAACATTTACACTTGTAGATGTGGATTGGCAGCCATTAGCATCGATAGCTTCTGTATAATAATTTCCGGCTTGGTTAACGCTTACTTCATTGTTATTAACAGAAATTGGGGCACCATTTATAAACCATTGGTAATTACTAAATCCGGGATCTGCGATAATAGTTGCTGATTCATTTTGACAAATATTAAAGCTATCGCTACTTAAAATAGCAAGTTCCATTGGAGAGTTTACGACTACATTAAATAAAGCTGACGTATCGGTACAAGATGAGCTTGGATTAATTAAAACAGAATAAGAGCCTTCTTCAGAAATATTGATAAAATTATCAGTTGTGGTAGTTATCAGATTATCGTTAAAAAACCACCGGTACTCAGAAAAACCTGCATCGGTATTTAAAGTAAGGCTATCACCTAAGCAAATCATTCCCGGGCTGGTGTTGTTTATTTCAGCAGAAAGTAGATTTTCAAAATTTAACACTACAGTATCAGTAGTTTGTATACATCCTGCATTATCAATCTGAGCGAAAAAACTGCCTTCTTCGGTTAATGAAATTGTATTTGAAGTTTCACCGCTAATCAAAGTGCCATCTTTAAACCATTGATGTGGTTCGTTTGAATTTGTTGATAATTGAATAGTGTCACCTATGCAGACAGTATTTCCCGGGTTTATATTTAATGAAAGGGGAGGGCCGGAAGTTGGGGTTATCAATATGGAGTCTGTTAAGATTTGGCAAGCATTTACCGCTTGGAAATAAATATAAAACGGACTATTGTCATTTGCTGATGAGATGTAAGTGGTTGTGTAATCACCGGAATCTGTGAATGTTCCATCACCTCCATACCAAAGAACTTCGGTTGCATTAAAGCTGTAGCCTTCCAAAAAAATATTTTCACCCGGACAAATAGTAGTATCATTCGATAAAATTTCTACTTCTACCGGTGTTACAGGTACAACACAACCTTCGTTATAATAGATAACATCACCTGTAATGAAGTTATATCTCACACCTGCGCCATCTCTTAAGGCTGCTGTGCCACCAATACCACCATTTTGATTAGTTAAAAGGGCTCTGTCGTAAGTTTTAACATCTGTGCAACCGTTTGGCCCTGAAAAAGTGATAGTAGTCGTTCGCAATCCGGTACCCCAGTTAGCGAAGTGTCCGGCCAGATTTCCGCCACATTGAAAAATAACAATCATAGTATCGTTCAAAGCGCTGTAATCATGGTAACTGATTTCCGGTTCAGTACTGGTAAAAAAAAGTACCTGAGAACCTGCAGGCAGCACACCATTAACCGGTTCTTTTAGAAAACCACAGCCTGTAATTGTATTGTTAATTTGATTGACAACTGAAGCTGTTTGAGCATCCTGGCAAATACCGTTATAAGAATTATTCGGCCAGCTAGCTGTTAAATCAGCCGTATTTAAATCGTTAGGACCGATTCGCAATCGGAGCATTTCATTTTCACCCTCATTTGATGGAGTAAGGCAGGCATCAACAAGTATATCTTCAATTACAAAGCAAGAAGTTGGTGTTTGTGCACTTAAAAGACTTGATTTTATTAGTATTATAAATAGCAGAGATAATGTAATTTTCATCAGCAGGTAAATTTTCTACAAAATAATGTAGATTTCTGCTTAAAGAAGCAGCTTTTAGGTTAAATATAGATTAGGTTAAGTTTAACTAACTGAGAATTATTGATTAAAATTTTTTAATAGTAAGGGTATCAATGATATCTTCACCCAATTCCTTATTAAGATTTTCAACAATCTTTTTCTTGCTGTATTCTAATTCGTTTTTTAGAGGTGAAGTCTCAATATAAAGAAAAAGCTCTCTGTCTTTCAAATAAACTTTTCCGGTATATTTTGCTACTGTTTTCCCGACAACCTTTTCATAGGCGTGTGCAATTCTTGCCTGAGCAGAATGCGGGTTTTTCGAGTAAGAATTCATAAGCATTTTTAATGTATCTTTCAGTTGGTATTGGTTGCCTTCACTCATTTTTTATTTTTTCAAGATTAAAAATTTTCACTTCAGTATCAATCTTTGCAAAGTTATTGATTATTCGGTCTTCATTGGTATCTGTAATAAAAACTTGTCCAATTTTATTTTCTGCAAGTGTATGTAAAAAGAACATACTTCTATGTTCATCTAATTTATCAAATAAATCATCTAATAAAAGAATCGGAGAACATTTTTTTTGTTCTTTCAGGAAAAAATATTGAGCTAACTTAATAGAAAGCAAGTAAGATTTTTGCTGTCCTTGCGACCCGTATCTTTTTGCCGGTAAACCATCTAATGTAAAAATGAGGTCATCCTTATGAATACCCTTTGATGTTCTTTGCAAAATTCTGTCCTGTTGCAAACTTTCCTTCAGCAGATTTTTAAAGCTGTCATTTTGTAAATCGGAATTGTATTCAATTTCTGCAATTTCTTTTCCGTTTGAAATCTGCTTGTAAAAGCGGGTCAGATTTTTTTTCAGTTCCGGAATCCATTTTTTTCTTTCTTCAAAAATAAAATTACCGGTTTTTATCAATTCCTGGTCATAGAAAGCAATCAAGTCTCTGTCAAAATATTTTTTTTCATTAAACTTTTTCAGGCTGGCATTGCGTTGAAAAAGCGTTTTGGTATATGCTGAAAGGGCTTTTAAATAGTTTTTATCAATCTGGGAAAGAGTTACATCTATGAATTTTCTTCGATCTTCGCTTCCGCCGAGGATAAGTTCCTGATCACCCGGAGAAACAATTACTACCGGAATTTTACCTATATGCTCCGCTAATTTGGTGTAAGCTATCCCATCTTCTTCAAATAATTTTTTCTTACCGCTTTGATATTTACAGCTTATAGAGCGTTCTTTTTTTTGAAGTAAAAAATCACCTTTAACACTGTAAAATGTACCTTCATGCGGAATGTTTTGAGATTCGGAAGAGGCAAGGAAACTCTTTGTCAGACATAGTAAGTATATGCTGTCTAAGAGATTTGTTTTTCCAATTCCATTCGGACCGGTAAAGCAATTTATAGAGGGTGTAAACTCAAATTTTAATTGAGAATGATTTTTAAATTCAGTAAGGTGGAGAAATCGTATGAACATAGTAGCCACCAAATACTTTAATTTTTATATTTTTGTCCAAAATTTGAATACATGTCAGCAAAAGCAAAAATAACAAAAGAAACCTACTTGGAATGGTACGAAATGATGTATCTGCTTAGAAAGTTTGAAGAGAGAGCCGGAATGCTATACGGACAGCAAAAAATAAGAGGTTTTTGTCATTTGTATATTGGGCAGGAAGCAGTAGCTGCCGGAACAATATCAGCAACCCGTAAAGAAGATCCTATAATTACAGCTTACAGAGACCATGGATTAGCTATTGCAAAAGGAATTGAACCTAAGGCTGCAATGGCCGAATTATATGGTAAGGAGACCGGTTGTACCAAAGGAAAAGGTGGGAGTATGCACTTTTTCTCCAAAGAACATTACTTTTTTGGAGGACATGGTATAGTTGGAGCTCAAATTCCTTTAGGTGCAGGTATTGGCTTTGCTGAAAAATATAAAGGAACAGATAATGTTTGTGTCTGCTTTTTTGGAGACGGAGCTGCCAGACAGGGGAGTCTTCATGAATCATTTAATTTAGCGATGATGTGGAAGCTGCCGGTTGTTTTTGTTTGTGAAAATAATGGCTATGCAATGGGTACGTCTGTGAAAAGAAGCAGCAATGTTGATGATATTTCTAAGTTGGGTCTTGCATACGATATGCCTACGGAAGTTGTTGACGGAATGGACCCGGTTGCAGTTCATGAAGCCATGAGCAAAGCAGTAGCAAGAGGCAGAAAAAAAGACGGAGGCCCTACTTTCCTTGAAATCAGAACGTATAGATACAAAGGTCACTCCATGTCTGATCCGGCAAAATACCGAACAAAAGATGAAGTGGAAGAATATAAAAGTAAAGACCCTATAGAAGTGTTGAAAAAATTACTTTTAGATAAAAAATATGCAACTCAAAAGAAAATTGACAGTATACATGATAAAGTAAAAGAAATTGTTGATGAATCTGTTAAATTTGCGGAAGAGTCTGAATTTCCGGGCGAGGAAACCTTATACACTGATGTATATACTCAAGAAGATTATCCGTATATTAAACATTAAAAAGAAATATAAGTATATTCGCAGCATTGATTAAGAGCAAATTATTATTTTAAAAAATCAAAGACACATTAAATTTCACCAATGGAAAGAAATAATCAGGAAGAGGTAGTAAGAAAGGATAATTACCAACGTTTAGAAGAATTTGTAAACAATAACAGTAAAGTGTTAACCGCAATTGCTGTAATCATTCTATTAGCTATTGGTGGTTTAGTGGGCTATAAGAATTTTTATGTAAACCCTATGGAAAGGGAGGCCCAATCACAAATAATTGGAGTACAGAGATATTTTGATCAGGAAAATTGGGAGTTAGTCTTAAATGGAGATGGAAATAATTTAGGCTCTTTAGATATTATTGAAGCTTACGGACCTACAAAAACAGCTAACCTGGCTAAATATTACAGTGGTATCGCTTATTTACATTTAGGTTACTATGAAGAGGCAATAGTAATGCTTGATAATTTTAGTTCTAATGATAAGGTGATTTCTACCATGGCTTTGGGGGCTATAGGGGATGCATATATGGAACTCGGCAATACAGACAGGGGAATCAGATATTATAAAAGAGCTGCCGGAAATAATCCGAACCCATTCACTACTCCTTTGTTTCTCTTGAAAAGTGGTATGGCACTGGAAACTACCGGAAATTATGCCGATGCTCATAAGAAATACAAAAAAATTAAAGAGGATTACCCTTTATCTGATGAAGCCAGAAATATAGAAAAGCATTTGGCCAGAGTTGAAGCACGAAAATAAGTCACCGGATATTTAAAATAACAGCCTAAAATTATGTCAAGTTCTCTGAACAGCCCTTCTCTTTTTGATGAGTCAAAAATTCCATCAGCACAGAATATGCGCTTTGGTGTAGTGGTCTCAGAATGGAATCAGGTAATTACGGACACTTTAAGAGACGGTTGTATAGAAACACTGAAAAAATTTGGTGCTAAAGATGATGCAATCCTTGAAATACTTGTACCCGGAAGTTTTGAACTTGTGCCCGGAGCACAGATGTTAGCCGAGTTAAAATCTACAGATGCTATAATATGTCTGGGTTGTGTGGTTAAAGGTGAAACCAAGCATGATGACTACATAAATAATGCAGTGGCAAATGGATTGACACAGTTGTCTATTAAGTATAAAATACCTTTTATTTTTGGTCTTGTTACTACTCAAAATGAGCAACAGGCCTTTGACCGTTCAGGAGGAAAATCCGGGCATAAAGGGATTGAATCTGCCTTAACTGCCATTAAGATGGTTCACCTGAAAGGGGATTTTCTAAGCAGAAAAAATTAAAATATTATGGAGCTACATGTAATATCAGCAGGTTTTTTTAAGCTTGATGGTGGTGCCATGTTTGGGGTTGTCCCTAAATCTTTATGGTCTCGTTTTTATGAAGCTGATGAAAAAAATCTTTGTACGTGGGCAATGCGCTCCCTGCTAATCAAATCTGATGATAGGGTAATACTTATAGATACTGGACTCGGAGATAAGCAGTCTGAAAAGTTTTTTGGTCATTATCATCCTCATGGACCGCGTTTGGAGCAATCACTTCAGGAAAAAGGCTTTCATCCGGACGATATAACAGACGTAATCTTAACGCACTTACACTTTGACCACGTCGGTGGTGCAGTGATTAAAAATGAAGACGGAGAGCTTAAGGCAGCTTTTAAAAATGCGACTTACTGGTCACATTCAGCTCATTGGGAATGGGCTTCAAATCCAAACGACCGGGAAAAAGCTTCGTTTCTGAAAGAAAATTTTCAGCCTTTACAGGATGCCGGAATGTTAAAATTCGTAGATAAAGAAACTACATTTTTGCCCGGATTAACTTATGAACTGGCACATGGTCACACAGAATCTATGATTATTCCAATTATAAGTTATAAAAATAAAACAATAGCCTATATGGCAGATTTGATACCTTCTCCGGTGCACGTTCCGTTGCCTTATGTGATGGGCTATGATGTACGTCCATTGGAAACTATGAAGGAGAAAGCAGCCTTTTTAAAAAATGCCTTTGAAAAGAACTACATACTGTTTTTTGAGCACGATAAAGATATTGAATGTTGCGACCTTAAAGAAACAGAGAAAGGCTATCGTGTTAATAGAACATTTGAATTGAAAGAAATTTTATAAATTTCGATATTGTACTTTCAAAACAATAAAAAATTATATCTTTGCACTTCCAAAATGGCGAGTTAGCTCAGGCGGTTAGAGCGCAGGATTCATAACCCTGAGGTCGGGGGTTCAACTCCCCCACTCGCTACTTTTTCTAAACCATGCAAACATTAGTTTATCACTAAAAATCACGCTTTGTATGTCCAATATCAACTACAACTTAATAGCAATTGTTAGAAAGAAAACATCAAATTTCCCTGCTTTTTTTCCGTGAAAGCTATTTATTGACTAATTTCATAAGCGCAAATCATAAAGTTAAACATCTGTAACTTTACATGCGTATACTAAAATGTATTGATACAGAGTTGAAATCATTTAAAATACTGTAGAGTGTTAAATTTTTAAGAATGTCTGAAGGAAAGCTTTTTACTTATTTTAAAATCCTATTACTGTCTATCCCGGTAAGTGTTATTCTAATAATATTCTTAGCGGATAGTTTTGTTAAAGAAGATAATGCAGAGGATGCTGTTTCAGAAGATGAGTTAGCTGCTGTGGAGGAGCCGGAAATACATTTATATTTTGGTTTTGACACTGCTGAAATGTTAGTTGAGCGGGATGTTGTAAGAAGAAATGAAAGTCTGGGCGTTATTTTAAATCGGAAAGGGGTATCTCATACAACCATTGCCCATATTGCCGAAGCTTCCGATACTATCTTCAATGTCAGGAGGATACGAGCCGGGCAACCTTATGTATTGCTTAAGTCGAAAGAAGATGAGAAGGTGCAGCATTTTATCTATGAGGTAAATAACACAGATTATGTAGTGTTTACTTTGGATGACGAAATAGCTGTTTACAGAGACCAAAAAGAAATTGAAACGATTAAACGTTTAGCTACAGGTATCATAGAGTCTTCACTTTATCTGACATTATCCCGAAACAATCTTCCAACAATATTAGCCCATGAGCTTTCTTCTGTTTATGCATGGGCAATTGATTTTCATCGTTTGCAAAGAGGTGACCGCTTTAAATTGGCCTTTATTGAAGAGCAAATCGATGGAAAAATTATTGGAATAGAAAGAATTGAATTTGCTGTTTTTTATCGGGGGAATACCCCTTTTTATGCTTTTTATTTTGAACAGGAAGGCTTGGGAGATTATTTTGATGAAAATGGTAACAGCTTACGTAAAGCTTTTTTAAAAGCTCCTTTACAATATTCCAGAATCAGCTCCGGCTATTCACAACGTAGATTTCATCCGGTACACAGAGTATACAGACCTCACCTGGGAGTAGATTATGCAGCTCCGGAAGGAACACCTATAAAAAGCGTAGGGGATGGAGTCGTGGAAAGAGCTTCTTATACCAGCGGAAACGGAAATTATGTAAAAATTCGACACAATAGTGTTTACAGCACTCAGTATTTACACATGAGTCGCTTTGCCTCCGGAATAAGAGCCGGAACGGTCGTTAAACAAGGTGACTTAATTGGTTATGTTGGTCAAACTGGCTTAGCTACCGGGCCTCACCTTTGTTTTCGCTTTTGGAAAAATGGAGTACAAGTAAATCCACTTACTGTAGAAGTGCCACCGGCAGAACCTATCATGGATGAATATAAATCAGTTTATTTTGAGATTATGGAAAAGAGAAGGAAAATACTCGATAAAACTGAGTTTCCGGATCAGCAGGAAGCTTTAACGGCTAAACTATAATCTCTTGAATCAAGAACAAAGAGAGAAGTTAATTGAAAGAGTTGAAAAAAAAATCCTGTTTATTAAAGATGATTTAATAATGCTAAAAAAGGCATCTAAGCCTATCTCACCGGAAAATGCAATAGGTAGAGTAAGTAGAATGGATGCCATTCAAAATAAGGAAATTACAGAAGTTTCCATTAGAAATCTGGAAGCAAACCTTTCCAACCTTGAGAAATTAATTGAACTTAAAGACAGCGATAAGTTGGGATTGTGTTTAAAATGCGGCAGTGAAATTGAATTTAAAAGGCTCTTTGGATTTCCTGAAAGCCCCTACTGCATGAAATGCTCCAATAAGAGCTAATCAATTTTCAGAAAAATTTGCTTAAAATCCTCTTCTCAAGCAAATGCTCATTGTTTTCCCCTTTATTATTGTGCTAAAATCTTCAAGTTAGCTTTATCTATACACTTTTGCAATACTTTGTGCTTATCGTAAAACACAGCTATAAAAGCTCTTACAATTATTATTAAATATAAGTAAATTGTATTTAACTAAAATTAAAGCTATAATAAATAGTTAAAAATATATTATTTTTCGTAAGTTCGTCACGGTTAAAAATTTTTAAAAGATTTTAAATTAATTGAAAATGAATAAATTATGCATAAAAGGGATTTGTGTTTTGCTGCTATCTATTCCTATTTTATTAAATGTAGGATGCAGCAAGGATGATGATGATAAAAATGGGGGGAAAGTATACACCTTAGGTGAAACCGGACCTGCAGGAGGAATTGTATTTTATGTAAACCCTGCCGGAGGAGGTTTGGAAGCAGCACCTGCAGGTTGGACTGTTACAGGTAATGATCCTTCAGCAAGTTGGGGATGTGTAGATTTAGATGTGGAAGGTACGAGTGAAGAAATAGGAAGTGGAATGGCCAATACTCAGTTGATTGTTAATGCATGTAATACAGAAAATATCGCTGCAAAAATTGCAAATAATCTGGTGCATAATGGATTTGATGATTGGTATTTACCATCTATAGAAGAATTAATGCTATTGTATCAAAATAGTGAATTAGTAGTCGATTTAAGCCCATCCTGGTATTGGAGTTCCAGTCAAACGTCTCCTACATCTGCTTGGGCAAGGCACTTTGGTATCGGTATGCCGGCTGAAGGTCGCAATAAAGTCACGGCTTCAAATGTAAGAGTCAGACCGATTAGAACAATTAATTAGTCTATTTAATTAGATTGTTTTCAGTTTTTTGCTTTTGTAAATAGTGCTGAATTTTAATCTAAAACTATTATTGGTTGACGAAAAGTTTTTTGGGGATGCTCGATGACTAATAAATATTTACCGGGAGATATTTTGCCATGTAGATTAAGCATAAACCGGTGATCTTCCAAGGGTCTTTGATAAATAACAGCAGCTTTTAAGTCATAAATAACAAGATTTGTATTGTTCAGGTCTAATTGTTCGTCAAGTTGAATATTGACAAATCCGGCCGAAGGGTTTGGGTAAGTCAGGATATTACTTAATTCCGGTTTGGATATTTCGGTAGTAGATGTAGCACATTGTATAAAATTATCATTCCCAAAATAATGGACTTCCAGGTATTGAACAAGACCTTCCGTTAAAGCCCCTGCAAATGCCTGTCGATTTTCATGAGAATCTCTTACACCGGTCATATTGCACTCAAGCTGAATGCCGTCAATTTTTCCTCCATCTGAAGACCCATGTATCTTAGTATTATATCCTCCACTGAAATACAGCTCCCCAAAAGAAGGATGAGGATCCTGTGGACTTGGGACAGATGCATACTGACGGTTTTTCATCATTGCTCCAAAAGAAAAATCACCTCTTAACAATTCGCTATGAGTGTAACTATTCAGATTATCTCCGACCAGTTTTTTAATACTGCTGTAATTGACTATTGCCGGTTGATTTAGTTGATTGTCAGAGAAAGCCAGGGTTGTACCGAGCAGCATATAGCCTAATTCAAGTCGTTGATTCCAGTGCCCGTGTCCATGCAAATCTATAAAAAGACCCCTGTCAAAATCTTGTTCAACAATCGATTTTGCTTCATCTATAAAATAATGAAAAGCTTGCCAGGCATGCTCAGCTTCCGTATTTCCACAGGCAGCATCTTCAAAATTTCGGTTTGCATCTAATTTTCTTCTGTCCAAATGATTTATTATCATATGCGGTCGGCAACCGTATTGTATTTCAAAAACACTATCAATTAACTGACCGAGTTCAAGTGTATAAGCATCTCTTACATACACCGGGCTATTACAGGTTCTATCAGGTATCGACTCAGGATTTTCATAACCGCCATGCGGCACAGCTATTATTAAAGGCATATTTCCTGCTCTGTACTCAATATAATCATGATCGGAAAAATAGACCTCTCCCGGCTGATAAGATTGCGCAGAAATTGTGCCGCAAACCATTGTTAAAACAGTCAATAAAAGTAATTTTTTAAGAAAATGATGCTGAAACAGAAAATCCATAAGTGGTTTTTAAAAATTCTTGTTACAATTATAATGTATAAATAAAATAAAAAAGGTGGAGGAGGAGAATTACAAAAAAACAGATTTTTCTTTTACGTAAGTTAAAACAAGGCTGTGCATCGCTCTTGTACAAGCTATATAAAGCATACTTTTGTCTACTACTGAATTGTAGTTTTTAGCTGTTACACTTGGAACCAAAACTCTGTCAAACTCAAGTCCTTTAGATAAATGAGCGCTACTTATAGTTATCCCGAAATAAAATGTACTGCTTTTTTCTGTGATTAAATGAAGGTTATCCTCAAATTTTTCCAATTTTTTAAATAGGCTTTCCGCTTTTTTGTTTGTTTTACAGATGATACCCATAGAGCGGTGTTCAGATTTTTGAAACTCTTTTATCAATGATAGAATTTTTTCTAATTCCGCTTCTTTAGTAGCAAATTTCAGAACCTGAGGTTTTTCTCCATGCCTTTCTATAGCTTCCAGATTTGAATTGGGTGAAATCTTCTGTGCAAATTGAGAAATTTCAAAGCTTGAGCGGTAACTTTTATTGAGCATCACACTTTTACTACCGGAAAAAACTTTACTTATATCTTCCGAGTTTGTGGAGCTATAAGGATTGACTGACTGATTAGCATCGCCAAGAATGGTCATTTTGCAATTAAACAATTTTGCTATCAAAGCATACTGTACGGGAGTATAGTCTTGCATTTCATCTATCAAAAGATGTTTTACCTGACTATATGTTTTACTGCCTTCGAGATATATTTTCATAAAAATCAATGGAAAAACATCGGCATATTCAAGCCTCGAGTGTTTGGCAAGTTTAAACATATCCGGTTTCTCCATCCAGTCGTAAAAATCCTTATAAATTTTCCGCAGATTAGTGATTTTAAACATTGCAGAAACTTCTTTTCGGAGCTCGTTTCTTTCTTCTGTAGTGACTTCATATTTATAAAAGACTTTTACATTTTCTTCTATATCCGTCACTATTGCATCAAAGCGTTTAAGAATAGGGATTCGATGACGGGCTTTAAATCGTTCTTCAATAAACCATGCGGGAACAACATAATTTCTTCTAATCAGGATGTCTGTCGGTGTGAGATAGTTGTTTTCAATGTGTACGAGAAACTGATTGAGTTTATTAAGAAATTCAAATGAAGCTTTAAAGCGTATTCTTTCCGCAAAAGAGTCATCATTTTTATCTAATAGCTGATTTACCTGTTCAAAAAAAGTCTCAAATTTATATTTATTTTTCAATAGTTCATTTGCCAGTTCCTCTATGCTTTTTTCAGGAAGGCTTTCTTCACCAAGTTCCGGCAAAACATTTGAAATATAATCTGCAAAAACTTTGTTTGGGGATAAAATTAAAAGGTCTTTTGATTCAAGACTTTCTTTAAATCTGTAAAGCAGGAAAGCCACTCTGTGAAGAGCAATTGAAGTTTTTCCTGAACCGGCTACCCCTTGTATAATTAGTACTCTGGAAACTTCATCGCGAATAATCCTATTTTGATCACGCTGAATAGTAGCCACAATGTTTTTCATTTTTTCATCAGAAGCCTTACTGAGTTCTTCCTGCAATATATCATCATGTATATTAAAAGAAGTTTCCAGCATAAACTCCATCTTTTCGTTGCGGATGCGGTATTGTCTTTTGAGTAAAATTTCACCTCTAACAATACCTTCCGGAGAAAGATATTCAGCTTCACCCGGCTCATAATCATAAAACAAACCGGAAACCGGAGCCCGCCAGTCATGAATAAGGTTTTTATTCTTTTTTTCATCAAAATAAGAATGGAGTCCAATGTAGATTGAGTTGCTATCTGCTTGATTTTTCCTTTTAAAATCTACTCTGCCAAAATATGGAGAACTGACCAATTTCATTATTCGGGACTTTTTAGCTACTACAGTATCCCCAACCATAGCTGATAAGTTTATGGATTGTCTGACAGAAACCTTTTCGACATGATCCATACCGGCTTTGTTTTCGTAGAGGAACTCCTTTTGTTTTTGTAACTCTTTGGCTCGGGTTTGGACATCTTCATTAATAGCAGTTAGAGCATCCTTCAGGCTTTGGATGATTTTTTTAAGATACAGGCGTTCATCCTGCTCAGTTTTATTTTTCATAAGGAACGTTCGTGAAATCCTGTTTTTAAAAATTGAAAAACTTGCGACTTTAGCGTCTTTTTTAATATAGCTTATTGAATGCTTAAAAATACAAAAAATCAAAAACTAATCAAGCCGGAGATGCTTCTTGTTAAGTTTGAAATTCCCGCAATTAGCATAAAAGAGAAGAAGAATAAAACCGGAATATGGCTTTGCAAAGGATTATGACAACTTTATCTTACAAACAACCCTAAAACCGTTTTCCTACAGCTATGCCCGGTAATGTGTAATATAAAACCCGGTGTGGACCTTTTTCTGTTTTTAGGTCTATTTGATAACGATAATTCCCATAAGTAGCGGCTTCAGGATAGTTATTCATGATTTCAAATATCGGTGGAGATAAATAGACTCTCAGTACAAAACCATTATCGCTTTGATAACGATAACCGGCTTCTAAAAATACCGGTATTGCAAATTGATTCTTAACATAGGTTTTTCCAATATCATATAAGCTAAAATAGTTGTAAGGCAAATGTATAGTTTTATAGTGCTCTACAAAACGCTCTAAAAAAACATACTTCGGCCGGAAAGAAATGCCCAATTCAAAAAAATGTGTTGAACCTATCAGTGTATTAAAATTGACCGGGATATTGATGTTTTCAGGTCCTACTCCTCTGAAAAATGTACCTCCTAAACCGGTTTCAACATTTAAATTGAAAATATTTTTGCTTAACAGAGATCTTTCATAAGTAAATGCAAAGTATGAAACAGTCGGTATTTTTATGAAAACAGCATTTTTAAAGTCTTGATCATTCTCTTGTCTGTCAGTTGCAAATAGCGACTTTTGTGGCAGAAAAAATGCCAATGTAATAGCGAAAAACAAGTTGATTAAATGCCGCATAATATTTTATTATCATATCCGGCAACTAATTTAAGTATATTTTTTATATATGAATGCAAAATAATAGCAAAATATAAAATATTTAATATAGCTAATGCAAAGAGACGGTTAAGCAATGAAGTAATCTCCTTACCTTATAGAGGTTTTAGCTTCAATGAGATAATTTTGCAATTAAACTTCAGCTTCTTTATTCCTTAATCAGCTTTCTGTAAAAAATCATATCGTCTACTAAGATTCGTAGGATATAAATTCCGCCGGCATGATTGGTAATATCAATGCTGTGGGTGTAATCTCCAACAGCCTCTGTTTGCTGATGATAAATACGCTGTCCCATTGTGTTAAGGACTTCTAATTGGACATTACTTTTTAGATTTAAACTGATAGTGGCATTATAAATACCATTAGCAGGGTTTGGATAAACACTTATAAAATCAGCATTTTGAAAATTCTCTATATTAGAACACTCATCTATAAAAGCGGTAACTTCAGAACGTTCAGTTGCGCAGCCCGGCTCCTGCACTTCCCAATCGTAGAAATAGTAATAATAATCATCGGCTGTGCCTGTATTCGTATTATTTCCGGTTATGCTGATTAATCCGTTTATTTCATAAGGGTATACTGCTCCGGCATCATTTCGATATAAACTTACAGTATTTCCGGTTACTTTAATGAGGTAATCTTCTCCTGCTTGTAAACTTGCGTCAATATCTACTCTGCTCTCTCCGGCGGGAATGAATTTTTGTTCTGAGTAAATAACTGATGAACCGGATAGTATCTGTATAGTACGATTTGCTGATAAGTCTGAAAAAACTTTAACAGATTTTAAAGTTAAAGGACTATGAATATCAAAAAATAAACCCCATGAATCATTGGCTGTAAAGTAAGCACCGCTTGCAAATGTATTAATCGTTTCACTAAAAAATTGAGGGTCGGGTATATTTGAAGATTCTACATAAAAAGTAGTTGTTTCCGATAGGTTGGTTGTAAAGGTATTTCCTGTATTGACGATATTTCCACCAGTCGGTGCATCATACCATATTAATTCTTCTGTGCCACTTGCAGTCAGCGTAACTTCTCCGGGCTCACAACTTTCAGCATCTGTAGTTTGCGGTTTCTCTATGATATCAACAACGATAAAGTTTTCCTGTAAAAGTTCATTTTCTCCAAAATCATTGGATGTGGTAAGGGTTATGGTATATAGTCCGCTGTTTTGGTAAGTATGACTTGGGTTTTGTTGGGTTGAAGTCGTCCCATCACCAAAATCCCATTCCCAACTGGTAGGTGAGTTAAAGGAATTATCTGTAAAATTAACAGTTCCGTCACAGGAAACTATTACATCAGTTAAAAAATTAGATACAGGAGCTATTAAGCAACCTGAACTCAAGCAAGTTCTCGAGTTTTTATGATTCGTAATTGAAGTAATTGTTTGCGGATGCCACTGATCATTAAGTGAACCAACGGATGGAGACATAACATAAACATTATTTGGAGAGTTGTTATCCGGTGCATGTCCGGCACCCCAGTTATGACCCATTTCATGAGCCTGAACCTGTATGAGACGCAGCATATTCGGTGTGAAATGCTGATTGGCGTTATATCTTGTATTAGTACATACTGAACCTACCCAGGCCAGTCCCACAGCACCACCGGCAAAGTTTTTATTCGTCCAGATAGATGCTAAGGCAAAAGATGTCCCAAATCCGCCATTATTTCCCCATGAAGTAAATTCACCTAAATAATCTCCAAAATCACCATTAAAAGCCCAGGGGTCAAGATTGACATTGCTTGAAATGAAAATGGTAGCTATTTCATAACCAATGTTAATATCCGGATCTAAATACCGGTCCTCAACAATATTAAATATATCCAGTATTTCATTTTCAACATTCTGCACATTTCCGAGTTTGCTCACCATTGAACCATCTGCAGCTATTGCAATACTGGCCAGCAAACATTCACCTCTGCTGCCTCTCATATTTTCTTGTTCAACACTCTCAAAATCCTCCGGTAATATCATGTTTTCAACTAAATCATGCGCTCCGCAAATGGCTTTGCCATCATCTATTACATTTTTGACATTGTAAACTACAAACCAATCTGCCGGCGCATTTTCAACATATCTGCTGACAGGCTCTATAAAAAATTCATTGCCTTCTTTAGCTATCATTCCCAGGAAAACATCTTTACGTATAGATAACCTGACTCTGCTATTTTTGTAGTTTGTAAGATTTCCAATGTAGGTAGAAGCCGGACTTGGTGGAAGCGTAATAATTCCTTCGTCTGTTTTTACACGTGTTTTGAAAGTTTTTTTTGCCCTTAAATCATTAAGCTCAATCGCTAAATTCCAGCTGAAAGAATTTTCTAACTCAAGATTAAATTCAATTATATTAGCTTGAAAACTATTGCTGTAATTATAAATTTCAGAAGTATTTAGTTCATAAATGCTGAATTTTTCGATTGATTTATTCAATTCATTTTCTTCTGTAAGGACATCTGTAATCTGTACTTGAGAAACTTCTTGTCCGAAAAAATAATTATCTGCACCAAAGGTATGTATAGATAAAAGAGATAAAAAAACAATAAAAATGTTGCCAAAGATTTTTTTCATTTAGAATAATTTTAACCATAAATTTAAAAAAAAAACGGATAAAATCATAGAAAAATTTCACTAATCGTGATTCTAAAGTTTAGATATCAACTTGTTTTATAGTAGTTGTATTAGTTAAGTGAAATTTTGAAAAATTTTTTATAGTTAAAAATAAATTTTATAAATAGCTGAATATTAAAAATTTAATTTCGGGGTTGTTGTATAAATATAAAATCTATTTTTTAAAAAGAAAGAAAAGATTAATTAGATAGACTTAGACCACACTTAATTTTTTAAAAATATTTAGTTTTACAAAAAAGAGAATTTTTTCAAATTGAAAATCGTATTTTTATATTTTACTTATAGAATATTAAGTTCTTAATAGTTGTTAAAGCCGGCTTATGAATTTAATAAAGTAGGTTATTATTTTGTCAAAATCATGAATATCAAATCAGTGAATCATTTAAAAATAATTTTTTTAGGGATAATAGGATTTATGTTAATTCTGCCTTCATGTTCTCCATATGAAGAAGGGCCTGCATTGAGTTTGAGAACAAAGAAAAACAGGATTACAAACACATGGCAAATAGATTCTTTATTTATAAATGAAATTTACCGACCTGAATTAAAGGATAGCTTTACTTTAGATATTGAAAGAGAAGGTGAGTTTTTATGGACAGAATCCGGTATTTATATGCCCGGAATGTGGGCTTTTGATCAGAACAATGGCCTGATATTAGTTTTTAAAACGGACAATTTGATTAACCAGACTAAATACTGGGAAATTATGAGGTTAGCAAGGACAGAATTTTGGATAGAAGAAGTAAAACCGGATTATTTTACCCGAATTCAGTTCGTTCCTCTCGAAAATTAATACTTCAGTTTTTAAGCAGCTTTTAGCTTCTTAATATTAGACTTGTTAAATTTTTCTTTTGCATAATCAACCGAAACCTTTAGTTCGGTTACACCTTCAGAAGAGGGTAATTCAAACATTGCATCCAGTATAATTGCTTCGCAAATAGATCGGAGTCCGCGGGCACCTAATTTGTACTCCACAGCTTTTTCAACGATAAAGTCCAGCGCTTCATCTTCAAATTCAAGCTTGATATTTTCAATTTCAAATAGTTTCTGATATTGTTTTACCAGAGCATTTTTAGGTTCAATTAGAATTTGTTTGAGTGTTTTTGCATTCAGTGGCTCTAAATATGTCAGAACCGGCAAACGACCGATTAACTCAGGGATTAAGCCAAAAGCCTTTAAATCCTGTGGTCCTATATACTGTAAAAGATTTTCCTTATCTACTTCTATTTTGTCATTATCGGCTTTACTGAAGCCAATGACCTGAGCCTGCATTCTTTTAGCTATATGCTTTTGAATACCATCGAAGGCTCCGCCACAAATGAATAAGATATTTTGGGTATTTATTTTTATCATTTTCTGGTCAGGATGCTTACGTCCTCCCTGAGGCGGCACAAAGACTTCTGTTCCTTCCAGCAACTTTAATATAGATTGTTGAACTCCTTCTCCACTCACATCTCTGGTTATGGAAGGATTATCGCCTTTTCTGGCAATTTTATCTATTTCATCTATGTAAACGATACCTTTTTCTGCAGCTTTAACATCATAATTACATACCTGTAACAGGCGGGTTAAAATACTTTCAACGTCTTCACCCACATATCCGGCCTCTGTAAATACAGTTGCATCCACAATGGTAAAAGGAACATTCAGGAAGCGGGCGATAGTTTTTGCTAAAAGTGTTTTCCCGGTTCCGGTTTCACCTACCATTAAAATGTTAGATTTTTCAATTTCCACATCATCAGTTACCTGTTGGCTTAATCTTTTGTAGTGGTTATAAACAGAGACTGCTAATACTTTTTTAGCCTCTTCCTGCCCAATCACATATTTCTTCAGAAAATCAACAATTCCGAAAGGTTTTAGGGTTTTACCCATACTGAAAGAATATGCTTTTCCATGAGGACTTAATTCTTCATCTATGATTTGCTGAGCCTGAACAACACAGTTTTCACAAATAAATCCGTCGATGCCGGCAATTAAAATGGCAACTTCTTCTCTTTTTCTTCCGCAAAAAGAACATTTGTTCCCTTTATCGTTTTTCATATTTCAATTTTTAAAGCAAAAGCATCAGACAAAACTTTTTATAAAAAAAGACAACTGAAAGACACTTTTTAAAGTTCACGTCAATTTAAGAAACTCTCTATGTTGAGAATTATTACATAACAAAATGTAATATAACATTAAAAAAGCTAACCTGCAAACAAATTACGCAGATTGATTAATCTGATTTTCTTTCGTTTCTTACAAGAACTTCATCAATCATACCGTATTCTTTCGCCTCTTTGGCTACCATCCAGTAATCTCTGTCAGAATCTTTTTCAATTTTATCATAGCTTTTTCCACTATGCTTACTTATAATATCGTACAATTCTTTTTTCAGGAGTTGTATTTGCTTATGCGTAATTTCAATATCTGTTGCTTGTCCCTGAGCTCCACCCATTGGCTGGTGAATCATAACTCTGCTATGGGTTAGTGCTGTTCTTTTTCCGGGATGACCGGCACAAAGTAAAACGGCAGCCATAGAAGCAGCTATCCCGGTGCAAATTGTTGCCACATCCGGTTTGATATACTGCATAGTGTCATAAATTCCAAGACCGGCATATACCATACCTCCCGGGCTGTTGATATAAATCTGTATATCTCTTTTGGGATCTGTAGACTCCAGATATAACAGCTGAGCCTGAATCACATTGGCTACATAATCATTGATAGGTAAGCCTAAAAATATGATTCTGTCCATCATTAATCTTGAAAAAACATCAATAGAAGTTGCGTTCATTGGACGTTCTTCAATAATTGCCGGGGTGAAGTTTGTAATGGATGATTCTATCATCGCATCCAGATATAAGCTGTTAATACCCTGATCTTTAACAGCAAACTTTTTAAAATCCTCTTTGAAATTCATCGTTTAAATTTTTACTTATTTCTTCAAATTGTTTCGAAGTTACTTCTTTTTCTTCTACCTTAATCTTGTTTTGCAGAAAATCCATTATTTTAAAATTCATGGCATCTTCTATAGCTTTTTTGCGACTTTGTTCTTCTTTTAAAGATTTTTCTACCCATTCATCAAGAAATGGTGCATCTGCGTAGCTTTCAGGAAGATTCATTGACTGCAATAAACCGCTTTTAGCTGCAAATTTCACATCTTCTTCCGTAACATTCAGCTCATTCTCTTTTAAAATCTTTCCTTTAATCAGCTCCCACTTAATACCGGATAATTCGTTTTTAATACGTTCTTCAGTTATTTCTGTTTCCTGTGCATCTTCATTTTCTTTATTCATCTGTTGAAGATACTTTTCAATGAATTTTTCAGGTAAAGGAATATCAGTAGTTTTCAATAATTCCAACTGCAGATTTAACGAACGGAATTTTTTCGTTTCATTATCATAAACTCTTTGAATGTCTTCTGTCAGCTGTTTTCTGAAATCTTCTTCAGTTTCAATGTTTTTATCAGGAAAAAGTTTATCAAATAGAGTTTTATCTAAAGGAACGGCTTCTTTTCTTTCAATTTTATTTAAGGTAATTTTAAAGAATTGGCTGACTTCCTCTGCCGGTTTTTCAGTTTGAAAAAGATTTTTTACGATGTCCTCCTTAGGCTTATCTATTGCTTTTGGAAAGTCTATCACGATGGACTCTCCGGCTTTCAGCTTATTGATTTTTTTCAGACTTTCTTCATCTTTAAAGAAGTCGTAAGTAAGCCTTGCATTTTCTTTTATTCCACCTTCAACAGCTTCTTCTTTTTCAGTAACTTCCTCAGCTTCAAAATCTAAAATGTCATCACTTAGATAAGAATCCACTTCTTTTAGTTCTTTAGCTTCTCCATTTTGTTTTCTGATACGCTCAATTTCTTTATTCAGAATCTCGTCGTCAACCTGAATCTTATAGTGAGGTACACTTTTATCATCTTTTAACAGAGGAGCTTCAAAATCTTCGAAATAGCCGATATAAAACTTAAAATTATGACCTTGAAGATTGTTTGGGTCTAAGCTCTCGAGATTATGTTCCTCTAAAAAAGGCTTTCCGATAATGTTCCAGTTTTGCTCTTTGGAGTAATCCATTACTTTCTCGGATGCTAAATTTAATAGTTGTTCACTCAGGATTTGTTTTCCATACATCTTTTTGATTACTCCGGAGGGCACTTTCCCTTTTCTGAACCCTTTAATATCGACTTGTTTAGAATATTTGTTTAATTCTTTTTTAAAGTCATTAACATAGTCATCGGGTTGTAGTTCTAACTGTATATACCCGTCTAATTTTTCTCCCTGCTCAAATGAAATGTTCACGTTTTTAAAAATTTTTATTAGTAAATAAACAAAAAAAGCTCCCCTTTTGATGGGAAGCTTTTTCAATTGGGGTGTGCGGATGGAGGGACTCGAACCCCCACGCCTAACGGCACTAGATCCTAAGTCTAGCGCGGCTACCAATTACGCCACATCCGCGAAATAGGACACAAAGATACAATTTTTCTATAAAAACAAAATAACTTCTTTGAATTTATACTACTTTTTCTTTGTTTAGTGTATTAATTGATAAAACAGGATTTTGAAAACACATATAATAGATAGCGAGCAAGAGAATAAGCTGATTTTAAAGGAGTATCGGTCGATGTTGCGATGCATCCAGCAAAAGCTTACAAAAAGTGACAGACGCTTTATACGTCTGGCTTTTGAGATGGCTGTTGATGCTCATAAAGATATGCGAAGAAAGTCAGGAGAGCCTTATATACTCCATCCTCTAGCAGTAGCACAAATAGTAGCAAAGGAAATTGGTTTGGGTTCAACGGCAGTTATTTGCGCATTGCTTCACGATGTGGTAGAAGATACTGAGTTAACATTGGAGGATATTGAAAGAGAGTTTGGAAAAAAAATTGCGAAGATAATTGATGGTTTAACAAAAATATCCGGTGTACTGGATTTGTCCAGTAGCCTGCAGGCAGAAAATTTTCGAAAACTGTTGCTTACATTAACTGATGATGTGCGGGTTATATTAATTAAAATGGCCGACAGACTTCATAATATGAGAACGCTGGATTCTGTACCCAGACACAAACAGTTAAAAATAGCTTCTGAAACCAGTTATTTATATGCTCCTCTGGCCCATAGATTAGGGCTTTATGCTATTAAAACAGAGTTAGAAGATTTATCTTTAAAATTTACAGAAAGAGAAGTTTACCGCGAAATTGCAACCAAACTAAATCAGACTAAAAGGGAAAGGTCCAAATATATAAATGAGTTTATAAAACCGCTTAAAGACGGATTGGTAGAGAACACTAATCTGGATTTTGAAATATACGGTCGTCCCAAATCTATACATTCTATTTATAGTAAAATGAAAAGTAAATCAGTGACTTTTGAGGAGGTCTATGATTTGTTTGCCATACGCGTGATTTTAGATTCTCCACCAGAAAGAGAGAAATCTGATTGCTGGAATGTATACTCTAAAGTTACAGATATTTACAGACCCAATCCGGATAGGTTGAGGGATTGGATTTCGACTCCTAAGGCAAATGGTTACGAAGCCTTACATACAACAGTTATGGGCCCTAAAGGTCGTTGGGTTGAAGTACAAATCAGGACAAAACGCATGAATGAAATAGCGGAGAAAGGCTATGCTGCCCATTGGAAATATAAGGAAGGCGCTGTGGAAAGCAGAGATAGTTCATTAGATGACTGGTTGTTGAGAATTCGGGAAATTTTACAAAATCAGGATTCAAACGCATTAGATTTTATTAATGATTTTAAGTTAAATTTATATTCTGATGAAATTTATGTATTTACCCCTCAGGGAGATTTGAAAATGCTTCCGAAAAGTGCTACTGCTTTAGATTTTGCCTTTGAGATTCATACAGATTTAGGGGTTAAGTGTATAGGCGCTAAAGTAAATCATAAACTGGTACCACTGAGTTATGAATTAAGCAATGGGGATCAGGTAGAAATCATTACATCTAAAAAGCAAAAACCCAACGAAGACTGGCTGAATTTTGTGGTTACCGGTAAAGCCCGCTCAAAAATAAAGTCTTCATTAAAAGAAGAGAAAAGAACATTGGCAAAAATCGGAGAGGATTATTTTAATAAGAGGCTTAAGCAGTTAAAAGTTAAAAAAAATTCTTCTGTTATTCAGGAGTTTATGAGTTATTTCAAAATGACAAGTCCACTGGATTTTTATTATAATATTGCTATAGGAAGAATATCTAAAGCCAAGTTGGAAAGTTTAAAATACGAGAAAAATAAGCTGATAGATCCTGAGGTAAAAGAAAAAGCAAAGATAGATGAAGTTCCAAAAGAAGTGTCTAAAGCGAAAATTGACAAGCATACTGAATTGTTGATTTTCGATGAATCAGCAGATAAAATAGAATACAAATTTGCCAGTTGCTGCAAGCCTATCCCCGGCGATGATGTATTTGGCTTTATTACAATTAATGAAGGCATAAAAATTCACAAAACAAATTGCCCGAATGCAATTAAGCTTATGTCAAGCTATGGCCACCGTATTGTAAAGACAAAGTGGACCAAACAACAGGAAATTGCATTCCTTACTGAGCTTTTAATAAGTGGTATAGATGATATGGGTGTTATGAACAGAATGACCAGTATTATTTCCGGTGAATTGAAAATAAATATGAGAAGTATATCGGTTGATAGCAAAGACGGTATTTTTGAAGGCAGGATTACTGTTTTTGTGAATGATACCGATCAATTAGAAGCACTCATTATCCGATTGAGAGAACTAGAAGGCGTACTTTCAGTTAGTCGTCGCGATTATTGAAAATTTAAAAATAAGGTAAGACTTTCAAAATACTTTGTTCCTGCTCATTTTTATAAAGTATTTTGAATTGAATGTTTACATACAGTAAAAAAAATCATGAATCTGTCTTAACTTTACATTCAAATGGAAGATCAGAAAAAGGAGAAGATAGAAATCACCCGGGAAATTTTATCGGAATACTTAGAGAAAAATAAGTTGCGTAAAACACCTGAGCGATTTGCTATTCTTCATGAAATCTATAACAGGAATGACCATTTTGATGCAGAAACTCTTTATAAGACAATGATTAACAAAGGGTTTAATGTTAGCCGGGCAACTGTTTACAATACACTTGACATACTGCTTGAGTGTGAATTAGTAGTCAGGCATCAATTTGGGAAAAGTCAGTCTGTGTACGAGAAATCATACGGATACAGGCAGCATGATCATTTAATTTGTTTAGATTGCGGCGTAGTTAAAGAGTTTTGTGACCCAAGAATACAGCAGATAGAGAATATGGTTGGAGAACTCATGCAGTTTGAAGTTGACCACCATTCTTTAACTTTATATGGAAAATGTACCAAAATTGATTGTGAATTTAAAGCAATGAGTTAAAACAAATTATTATGGAAATATTAATTGAAAAAGCTGAAAACGTAAATGTTATAACTTTAAAAGGGAGCTTATTGGCAGAAGTACAAAGCAGAGAACTTTTAGAGAAATTTCAGGCTTTGATAGCTGAAGGGGAAGTTAACTTTATTTTTGATTTAGGAGAGTTGGAGTTTATAAATTCTTCCGGCCTGGGCTTGTTACTTACTTGTCTTACTAAGTCAAGAAAGGCAGGAGGGGAGGTCATTTTAGCGAATGTTCCGGGGCAGGTTAATAATCTCCTTGTAATGACAAAGCTGAATAATATTTTTTACAATACGGATAATATTCCTGCTGCTCTCAAAAAGTTTGAAAAATAAAATACAAAAAATATGCATGTTGATGTTCTTTTAGGACTCCAGTGGGGAGACGAAGGGAAGGGTAAAATCGTTGATGTTTTATCTGAAAAGTATAATGCTGTAGCCCGATTCCAGGGAGGTCCAAACGCCGGGCACACCCTCATTATAGAAGGTAAAAAGTTTATTCTGCACACCATACCTTCGGGTATTTTTAGGGAAAAAACACTTAATATAATTGGCAGTGGTGTAGTAATTGACCCTATAGTTTTGAAGAAAGAAATTGATATGCTTATGCAAGCAGGTGTCGATGTCAGAAAGAATTTGTTTATTTCTGATAAAGCACACCTGATATTGCCTTCTCATAAAATTTTGGACGCTGCTTCTGAATTTAAAAAAGGTTCCCTGAAAATTGGATCAACTCTAAAGGGAATCGGACCGGCATATATGGACAGAACCGGCAGAAACGGATTAAGAACAGGTGATATGATTCACTCTGATTTCGATAGTGTTTACGATCAACTCAAACAAAAACATTTTCATTTGTTGACACTTTATGATTTTGAATATGAATTTGAAGAAAAGGAGTGGCTGGATGCGGTAGATTTCATCAGAAAAGAAATCAAAATCGGGAATGCAGAGTATTTATGTAATAATTTACTGAAGGAAAATAAAACCATTTTAGCTGAAGGTGCGCAAGGCTCTTTGCTTGATGTTCAATTCGGAACTTATCCCTACGTAACTTCTTCACATACATTGAGTGCTTCTTCATGTATTGGTTTAGGCATTGCCCCAAATAAAATAAGAGAAGTTTATGGTATAACAAAAGCCTATTGTACAAGAGTAGGCAGCGGACCATTCCCAACAGAATTAGATAATGAAGAAGGGGATGCACTGAGAAAAGCCGGTAATGAATTTGGCTCTACTACAGGCAGGTCAAGAAGATGTGGATGGATTGACATTCCTGCTTTGAAGTATGCCGTTATGCTAAATGGCTTAACGCAGTTAATTGTTACTAAAATAGATGTTTTAAATACTTTTAAAGTCTTAAAAGCATGTACCCACTATGATATTGGAGGAAAATTAACTGAAGAGCTTCCTTTTAATCTGGAAGATGAAAATCTGAAAACAGTTTATAAATCATTTGAAGGCTGGAATCAATCAATTGAAAACTGCGATGATTTTTCAGCCTTACCAAAGGAATTGCTGACTTTTGTAGAATATTTAGAAAATACCTTGTCTTGCCCGGTGACTATGATATCTAACGGTCCGGACAGAAAAGAACTGATACATAAACCAAAAACAGAAACAGTTCTCTAAGTTTTTTTCTTTTTCTCAGTTTTTTCTTTCCTAAATTTGGTCTATTGATACAGGAAGCTTCATTTACAGTACCCACAGATTTTAACCTGAGGAAATTTGTATTGAATGAATCTCAAAAGCACAACTACTTTTGTGTTTTCTCATCTTCAGATCTTGAGTCTGACATTTACCGGGAATATGATTTTCTGATAGCCGTAGGGTGTCAGAAAAAAATTGAATTATTCAACGGCGAAAATAGCTTTGAAAAGTTAAATCATTTTGTAAGTAATGCTAAACTAAAGGTTTTTGGAGTGCTTTCTTATGATCTGAAAAATGAGATTTATCCGGGATATTTTTCATCCCAAAAAAATACTTTTCCCCATCTGGCATTTTTTGAACCCCTTACTTTAATTTCTAAAAAAGTTAACAGCAATACTGTTTCAATTCAAACTTACAGCTCTGAAAAAAAGGATTACTTTATTAATAAATTACAAACTCCTGATATTCAGAGTGAAGCTGATGCAAATCCGCAAACTTCAAATATTGATGCTCCTTTCAAGTGCAATTTTACTAAAGAGGAATATACTGCAACCGTAAATAGTATTAAGAATGACTTGGAGTCAGGAGATATTTATGAATTAAATCTGTGTTTGGAATTTTCTTCGCAAATGAAAAGATTCAATTCCGGGAGAATCTTCCTTACTTTAAATGAAATGAGTCCTTCACCCTTTTCAGCATTGTTTTCATTTGGAGATTATAAATTGATAAGCAGCAGCCCCGAACGGTATTTAAAAAATAAAAACGGACACCTAGTAGCCCAGCCGATTAAGGGAACCCGGCAACGCTCAGCAGATTTTTATACGGATGAAAGACTAAAAGACGAGCTGAGAGAGGATAAGAAAGAGATTGCTGAGAATGTTATGATTGTTGATTTAATGAGAAATGATCTGGCTAAAGTTGCTCAAGCGGGAAGCATAGAAGTGCCTGAGCTTTTTAAGATTTACAGTTTTAAGCATGTACATCAAATGATTTCTACAATTACAGCCACATTAGATGAAAATAAATTTCAATGGTCAGATGCCGTAAAAGCTAGTTTCCCAATGGGTTCAATGACCGGTGCACCAAAGTTAAGAGCGATGGAGAGAATTGAATTGTATGAGAAAAATGACAGAAAGTGGTATTCCGGTGCATTAGGATATATTAGTCCTAATGGGAGTTTTGATTTGAGCGTAGTAATCAGAAGTATACTTTATGATGCGCAATCAGAAAGAATGTCTTTTCAGGCGGGGAGTGCTATAACATGGGATGCTCTTGCTGAAAATGAATGGGAAGAGTGTTTATTAAAAGCAGAGGCAATGAAAAAAGCTATTCAAAGAAGTCTTTAATTTTAAAAAACGCTGTCAATAATCGGAAAGAGTTTAAATTTGAACCTAAAATAAACCGGGTTTGAAAAAACTATTACTTTATGTTGGTCCGGGTTTTTTAATGGCCGGTGCTGCAATAGGTGTTTCTCATCTTGTGCAAGCAACCAGAGCAGGTGCTGAATATGGATTTGCTTTGCTTTGGGTATTTGTTTTAGCCTGTGTTTCGAAATACCCTTTCATGGAGTTTGGCCCTCGTTATGCGGCAGCAACAGGAAATCACCTCATAGAGGGCTACAAAAGTCTTGGGAAATTACCCTATTATATATATGTAGTGATGACACTTGGAACAATGTTCATTATTCAGGCTGTAGTTACTATAGTTACTGCCGGCTTAGCTGAAAATTTCTTTTCGTTTGGATTTTCTTCTTTTTTCTGGTCAGCAATTATCCTTTTTTTGTGTATTTCTGTTTTAATTATCGGCAGGTTTTCAGGGTTGGATTTGGTAATGAAAGTGATTATTAGCCTCTTAACTATATCTACACTTTTAGCAGTTTTAGCTGCCTTGTTTTCGGGAAGCTTTGATGCTGCAACTTCACAAGCTGCACCAAACTATTTCAATGTAGCAGGCTTAATTTTTATCGTTGCATTTATGGGCTGGATGCCAATTCCATTAGATGCATCAGTTTGGCACTCAGTATGGTCGGTTCAGAAAATGAAAGAAAGTGGATATAAACCAAGTGTTAAAAATGCTTTTTTAGACTTTAATTTAGGTTATCTGTCTGCTGCATTAATCGGTTTTTTATTCCTGACTTTGGGAGCGCTTGTTATGTTTGGTACCGGAGAAACTTTTGCTGATAATAGTGTGAATTTTGCTGCTCAGTTAGTGAATTTATACGGGCAAACGTTAGGTAGTGCTTTTGTTCCTCTTATTGCTTTTGCTGCTCTTATAACAATGTTTAGTACCACTTTAGCCGTGACAGATGCTTATCCGAGAGTACTCACAATTCTTTTTCAAAATACAAAAACCCAAACTCGAAACGAAACTAAAGGAGTTGATAGAACTTACGCTGTTTTCTTGTTTATAATCCCACTGTTTTCTGTTTTGTTATTGTATTTTTTATCGGCAGCTTTCACTACTTTAATTGATTTTGCAACGGCACTTTCTTTTATACTTTCACCGGTTTTAGGTTGGTACAATTACAAGTTGGTAACTCACAAAAGTATGCCTGAATCTGCAAGACCGGGCAAGGCATTCCGAATTTTTGCAATGGTTTCCTTGTTTATTCTTGTTAGTTTATCTCTACTATTTGTAGGGATTCGGATTTTTTAAAAACTACATTACAATAAACTGATCGATGATAGTTTTTTCTGAGCTGTTTAATTGTATTAGATAACTTCCTTTTTTCAAATGTTCAATGGGTATTTGCAAAGAGTTTTGCATTGAAAAATCTGCATGTTTTTCTAAAATTAAACGTCCGTTTAAATCAAAAATCCTATAAGATTCTACCGGTATAGTTGTTTCTACAAAAAGTATTTGTGAAGCCGGATTTGGATAAATTTTTGTACTCTCGGGAGCAATGGAAAAATCGTTTATAGAAACTACGGTTTCAGCAACTAAAACTGCTGCCAGTGCATTAATTTTTCCCCAACCCCAGTTCAGAGTCCCTTCAGGGCCTATTTCTCCGGTTCTGTTATCAAGTCTGGCAGTTTCTTTAAGAATTTCCTTAACTCTTGTGGCAGAAATCAGCGGACTGGCCTGAAGCATAAGCGCAACGATACCGGTAACTGCCGGGCCCGACATAGAAGTCCCGGAATAAGTTGAGAACGGGAAGTTTTTACCTTCAAATTCAACAGTAAAATCAATAATACCCGGACTGGGATCAAAGGAGTTTACGGATGAGGTTACATCTTGCCCCGGAGCTGTAATATCCGGTTTTGTGCGGCCATCGACCGTTGGGCCTTTACTTGAAAAGTTTGATATATTCCCAAAGCCCAGATTCCCGTTTGGAAGTATTCTTTCAGCTTTATATGATCCGACTGTAATGACATTTTTTCCAACTCCGGCAGGTTCACCTAAACCGTAATCAGGATTACCTTGTACTGCACCCGGATAATTTGAACTAAGGGTTCTGCCCCAATTTGTGTATCTGTTATTCATACGGACATTATTCCAAATGTGAACAGTAGCATCATCACTAACCATATACAATACGGTCTTTAAATTTGATGTATTTCTAACTTCAAACCGAATATTTGGTTTGTCATTGAGTGCTGATTGGCTGACACTTTGCATTCTTAAAATTAATGTATCGCCTGCATTCGGAAGTAAAATAGTATCATTGAGTGCAGGTTCATCAGCAGAATTAAAGAAAGCAGTTTCATAAACAGGTATATTGTTGTTATCGACCAGCTTAAGCGCTACGGCAAATGAGCTAAATTCAGAACCCCACATAGAAAGGGTTTGCCCGAAACTTTCAGACATTATAGGTGTAAAAGTAACCACTGTTTTTAAGGTGTCACCATCTTCTGTAAAATCGTGTTTCAGGTGAAAATTATTATTTCCGTTGTTTCCGGCAGAGCCAACGAATACTTGCCCTGCTCCGGCATAATAATCAATTCCCTGATTTTTCAATGAAGTTCCGTCGTGCGGGCCAAGGTGACTGCCAAAACTCATATTAACTACATAAGGTTTACCAACAGAAGCAGCATAATCAGTGACATAATTATAAGCATCTACTAATGAAGGAGCATCTCTTCTGAGGGAAATAAAAATTAATTCTGCCTCAGGTGCAGTTCCAACATGTTCTGAGCCGGCACCATTTCCACCGGCAATTCCGCCAACATGAGTACCGTGAGAGCCCGGACCAAAAACATATAAAGTGTCTTGTTCTGCTGCCAGTAATTCAGCCATTCCAACGTATTCTGTGCCGAAATTATAACCGTCAGGTGGAGGTCCACTCATTTTATTTTGATCCCAAGCTCTGGTCAATCTCAAATTCTCCATGTTTTCATCATAAAAGACAGGGTGTGTATAGTCAAAGCCCCAATCAATAATTACTACAATAACACCGTCACCTTTGTAGGGCATTTCAAGGCCGCCTAAACCGGCGTGCACACTGTCTGTTCGTGTATCAGGTATTGAAAACTCCATCTCAGGAGAGACCGTTTCGCCGGTTTCTATATAACGCATACCGGGTAATTGCATCACATTTTTTAGATGCTGAATAGGGATACGTAAAGAAATCATATGTCCCAAATCTGCTGATAAATGCACATTGTATTGCCTCAAATCAGCGCGCTTAAAATCATCATTAACCAATGCAAGGGCTCCGACAAAATAAATATTATCTTTTCTAAAAAGATTGTACTCTTCAATTATTTCAGGTGAAATATCACCTACTTCACCATTTTCGGAAATATAGGGAGCAATAGCTTCCATATAAAATTTAGTGCAAACAGAAGCCTGAGCGTTACCAAATGCATATTGAAGAGTAAAAATAAATATGAAAGCGAGGGTTAAAAAATGTTTAATCATAATGTGTATTGTTAAAAAAGTCTTTCTTCTATCTAAGTTACGAATAATTTCAAAATCTCTTTGTTTTTCCCTTTACAAAAGCAAAAAGCAAAGACATAATAGAAAGTAGTATTGCAAGCCTGCTAATATAATCACCATACCTTATGTAAAAGGTTTTATAGTCATTGAAATAGATAACACCTCTTATTACTGCCGGCTCCCAAAACTCTGTTGGTTGTAATATGTCGCCTCTTTGGTTTATAAAAGCCGATATGCCGGTATTTGCGGAACGTGCAATACTTTTACGTCCTTCTATAGCTCGAAGTGATGAAAAATAAAGGTGTTGTTTATAGCCGGGAGTATCATCCCACCAACCGTCATTGGTAACAATAAAAATGGCATTTGCGCCATTGTTAATATACTCAGCTACATGCTCTCCGTAAACAGACTCATAGCAGATAACAGGAGCTATTCCTTTATTATCTTCTGTAAAAAACACACCTCTGTAATCCTGCCTTCCCAGACTTCCGGATATTCCTCCCAAATCGATAGTCAGGGGAGCCAAAAATTTGAAAATTCCCGGATAAGGCATTCGCTCAACACCGGGAACGAGTTTTGATTTATGATATAATTGAAGTACACGACTGGTATCTAATTGAACCGCCGAGTTAAAAGCATCATAGCAACAATCCCCGGAACGATAGCGACGGGCAGTTGGAGTCGGGGGCTCAGTTACATCTGTGTATCTTATGTACGCAGAAATACCTGTTACCAGGCTAATATGCGGATATTTTTGTTCGAGGAAATCGTATATTCTGTTAACGTGTTTGTCATTTTCAATTTGATCTAACCAGACACCTCTTGGTAAAGCTGTTTCCGGGAAAACGATATAATCTGTATTTTCATCACTAAGGCTGTCGGCTAATGAAAGCATTCTTTCGAGTTGCTCATCTACAGTTTCTTCAATAAATTTTTCTCCGTAAGGATCAACATTTGGTTGAACCACTACTATATCAACAGGGTAGCCTTTTTCTTCATAATTGTAATAGATAGCAAATGAAATACCAATTGGTATCACAAAGATTAAAAGATAGGAAATTAAAGGATGAGGAAGCTTATATCTGCTTTTTTTGGTTTCAGATGATTTCTCAATAAAAGTGTGTTTTATCCAGAGAAAGAAAAGTAAGTTTAAAAGTAAAATCCAAAGCGTACCGCCAAACATTCCAGTATATTCATACCACTGAATGAGACTTGGATAATAGCTAAAAACATTCCCAAGACTTAACCATGGCCAGGTAAATTCCCATTGATGATGAATGTGTTCAAACGAAAGCCAAAATGCAATTAAACTAAAGTATCCGGTAGCTTCTGTGGTTCTTTTTTTCACAACATGAAAAAGTAAAACCGGAATACTCATTAACAAGGCATTGAGCATATTCGCTGCAATTGCTCCGGGGAGTGTTGAATAATAAATCCACCAGGTTGTAGGGGCGTTCCAGGCTATAAAAAAGATATAAACATAAAAAAAGAGGGCAGCATTAGTATTACTATTCTGTCTTTTTGATATGACATGTTCCAAAATAAAAATTACGGAAAAGGCAACACATGCCAACGGGAATATAGCGATAGGTGGCCATGAGAGCCACATAAAAAGGCCTCCTATTACAGAGATGAAAAATAAAAAGGAAAACTTATCTTTAAACACGCTTTTTTTTGCTTGGTGACAAATATATAGGTTTTGCGTTTTTCTTTAGTCAAAAAAAGAAGAAACATTTGTTAAATCAATATCCGAAACCGAAGACTCTGGATATATTAAAACCTAATCTGAATTCTCCGTCCAGCCAGGAGGAAGTAGTGTAAGGGATAAAATCACTTTCCAAAATACCCTTTGAATTACTGAAGTTTAAATGAAAAACATGGCCACCGGTTTCAAACTCAATTCCAATACCGAGTGGATTTTTAAACTCTTCATTTTCCCGTCTGTATTCTGAAAACGGATAAAAGTAGTCAATAATTATAGCGGTACGTCTGGTTATATTAATTCTTGCACCTGCACCGAGCGCAAAAAGTGTATTTTCATCTTCAAATCTGACGAAATTACGGTGGATAACTGTTGGTAAAAGTTGTAATGACATCACATCTCCGAATTTTCTACCAATAATTAGCTGACTGGTGTAGCTAAGTCTGTGGGCAAACTTTTGAAAAGCTGCTTCTGAATATTCTACTAATGAAGGTGCGCGGGTAGATATTGAACTGCTCAACATAGCGGTTACCGTAAAAGGCATGGAGTTGTCGTTCATTTGTTTAAGAATTCTGTATTTCACAAAACCTTCAAAATTTTTAGTAATTTGAGCTGATCCTTTAGTTCTACCGATGCCAACCATTAAATTATCAGTAATACCGTATTCAAAGCCTATACGTATATCCGTAACTCTATCGAAACCATAAAAATTAGAAAGCCCTCCCTGATCACCAAGTATGTCGTCAAATCTGTGAGCAACCCTGAAGTCAAGAGAGCGTTTGGGTAAAGTTTCAACTGTATGGCCTAAAATTAAGCGGGTCGTTTTGAAAGTAGCTTGTATGGGTTGAGACGTAGGTGTGTCATCAATCTCATCCAGTATGGCAAAAGGGTCATCATCAGCTGACAGACAGGAAAAGACAATGAGAAAAAAAAATATACTTGTTAATTTACCGGCCATAATGTTGTTTTTTATCATTGATTATGTGGTTTGTACTCAATTTTTACGGTGACGAGTATTTCTTCCGCTATGTTTCTTGTAAGCATTCTTGGTACTTTTATGTCGTGATCTTCTAATTTGACAATGAATTCACTGGTAGCTAAAATTTTCCCGTCTTTGATTTCAATAGTTCCCGGGATAGTCATTTCTTTTTCAATATCCCGCATCTCCATGGTTCCTTCTAAAGTTACTTTATGTTTTCCGTTTTTTGTAAAGTCTATATCTTCAACAATCTGAGCTCTGAGGTTAGCCAATGGATATTTATCACTTTCCATATAGTTGTCATTGAAATGTTCCTGCATCAGCCCATTTCTAAACTGAAAAGTATTTATAGCTACTCGACTTGCTACTTGTCTGTTTCTGGTATTTAAAACTGAAACAAGTTTTTTAGAGGTAGCGTCAATATTTTCTAAGGGTGCTTCAGAAAAAAAAGTAATTTGCCCTTCCTGGGTTGTCCAGGTTTGGGTATGAGCATTCGAATGGAATATAATAAATAGAATCACAGTAAAAACAAACGGGAGTACAAATGATTTTTTCATAACAAACTATTTAAGTAAAATGGGTAATCCACATTTTAGTGAATTACCTGAGATTTTTAAGTATTCTAAAAAGATCGAGCAAATAACATTCCAACTTAATTTTGCGGATAACCATCATTTACCCAACACTTGAGAATTTCCAACTCAAATGTTTGTAACCTTCTGGATTCAGGTACATTGCCCGGAGGCATATTTTGTACTTCAAAGACCCTTTGTTGAAAACTGCCATTTTCCAATGATTCTTTTATCCCTTCATAAGTAGTGAAATCTCCGTAGGGAGACAACATCCCATGACAGCCGGGATACGCGCAACTGTTGTTGACGATGGGTTGTACATCAATTACAAAAGAATAAAAGTTATCAATGCATAACTCCACATCAAATGGAGACTCTGCCTTGTCTTTTGTACAGGCAGTATGAAAAACTGAAATGCAAACAGCAATCAACAGTGTTATTATCCAGGATTTGTATTTCAGCTGTTTGATACTATCTGATAAAAACTTTAAAATATTCTTGCTTTTCATTAACTTTTATTTCCAAAAAATATAAGCCTGTATTCAGGTTATTATTTAAACTCAAAATATACTCTAATTGATAGTTGGCCGGCAGATTTTCGAATTGCTGTACCAGTTTACCGCTTGTGTTATAAAGGTTAAATACCGGATTATTTTCAAAACTGTTTTCCAAATTTACCTTTATAAATTCTGAAGCAGGATTCGGATAAATCTGAACATTTTTTGCACCTGCTGCAACCAAATTATCTGAAGTTAAAATCCCTTCAGTTGTTACTTTTAAAACGCCTGTGAAAATATTCCCGGCAGCTACACCTCCACCTGTTGAAGCGTTAGTGGCTACATGAAAGCTTATAGTTCCTACATCACTGTCGGGAGCTTCCCATTTAAAAACCCATGCATTATCACCGATTGCATCCCGATGTCCTACGTATTCTTTTCCGCCAACGGTAACCAAACTGGTTTTTGTAGGATTAGAAAGAGAAATTTTTCCTGCCTGATTTCCATTATCATCAATAGCTACAAGTGAAAAGCCGAAAAGTGACCTGTTCGGAGCATTGTTCGTTACTGTGATATTATATTCCTGTCCCGGATTATAACCGCCACTCAATAGTCCGGGAGGTGCTGTATTTATAGTAGCAATTGCGTTGTTAAAAGTAGCCGATCCTCCATGGCAACCTGCCGTAGCACATGTTAACTCACCGGGAGCGCCGGTATGTCCCGGAGGAGGTTGTGAAATATTCGTTTGTGCAGTTGACCAAACAATTACAATCATTGCGGCTAATATGAAAGCCAGAGTTTTTTTAGTATTCATAAGTGTTTTTTTTCTGCAATATAATCAAAATGAATTCTATCTCCATTAGAATTTCAAATTTTTTCAAAAATTAAAATGCATTTAACACCTGCTTTGTTGGCTCTTTTGTATCTACTTTCTTGAATATCTTTTCAATTTTGCCTTTTTCATCAATTACAAAGGTCATGCGATGTATACCATCGTAGACTTTTCCCATAAACTTTTTTTCTCCCCAAACTCCGTAAGAGTTGCATAATTTTTTGTCAGTATCTGCAATTAAAGTAAATGGCAAATCAAATTTATTGATAAACTTTTTATGAGATTCCTCATCATCGGCACTCACACCAATTACCTCAAAACCTTTTTTAGTGAGTGATGCATAATTATCTCTGAAATCACAAGCTTCTTTAGTGCAGCCGGGTGTATTATCTTTAGGGTAAAAGTATAAAATTACTTTCTTATCTTTAAAATCACTCAGTTTAACCGTATTACCGTTTTGGTCTTTAGCTGTAAAATCCGGTGCCTTATCATTTTCTTTTAAATGTGTCATAGGTTATCGTTTAAAGTTTATTATATATTGAAATTTATTTTTGACATTATCTTCAACAGTTAAAAATAATTGATGTTCACCACTTGATAAATCTTCTTCAAAAATATGAAAGAGTAGTTTGTTTTTTGGGTCATACTCCATAAGAATCCATTTCCCGTTTAACTTACCGGTATAAGAACTAATACCACTTAAATCATCTTCAATAGTGAAGGTCATTCTGTCGTAAGTAGTCATATTCTTCCCCTCTCTGATATTCAATGGCCTTATACTAGGAGGAATAGTATCTATTTTTACATAAAACTTTCCAAAATCACGGCTCCTCGCTTTTAAAAATTCGCCTTCCCAGTCGGAAGATAAGTACTGGGGGTTTCCTGAGGAATTCTCATAGCAAATAAAACTTTTAGACCTTAAATGAGCAGGTATATCATAAGGTTTGATTTTTATATCATAAAAATTATGAACAGGAATGTCATTTCGATGAACATGATGTATGGCAGAATGTATGTCTTTTTTAACAGGAGGCGTCCATTCATATTGAAAATAAACAGTATCATAAAAAGAGTAAGCCGGAAATTTCAAATTAATTTCATTTGCTGAAAAGGTGTTTCTCCTGTTGTGAGGAAATAAGGTTAGATTTTCACCCAGCTCGAATATCTCAGCTTCCGAAGGTTCGCTATATTGCAGTACGAAGGATGTTTTACTTACATTTCCTTTAAAATCGGTTACTTCAATTGAAATATTTTGTTTAGTTTCTTGACTCAAATCAATAACTCCCTCATTTCTTGTAAGCTCATACATTGAAAAACGATTGTTGGGTTGCAAGTAGAGCTTATTATACCATTTATTTTTTTTAATTCGGGCATGATAGTCAATATGCGCATTTAAATACCTTGTTTCGGAAAAAGCAAATGTAGAGGCTTTAAAATGGTATAAAAGCTGATTTTCCTGAAATAGTTTTATCTCATAAGGTCCGTTTCTGTTAACAGTACCGGATAAATTATCATAAGCAGAAATGCCCGCACCTATTTGTGTGACATTGACTTTAATAGTATCTTTTGAAAGTGTGTAAACGCCTTTTTGTTGTCTTCTTAGCGGGAAATACATCGGACTTGAAAAATGACGATTCATTCCCAAGGGGTAAATTGCTAAGGATTCCATTACCGGATAATCAGTATCAGAAACGTCAAATCCAAAATATAGAGGGTTAATAGGCATTTGAGTAGCTGTTTCACGTATTTCAAAATGCAAATGCGGGCCCATGGAACTGCCGGTATTTCCTGAAAGACCAATGATATCGCCCTGCTTAACTCTAAACTGGTTTCGGTCGGGGTACAGTTCTATATTAAAACTTTTTTGAGCGTATTGTGCATTTTTGACATAGGCAGACAGTTCCGGAAAAAAATCATTCATGTGAGCATAAACACTCGTATATCCGTTAGGGTGACTAATGTAAATGGCTTTTCCAAAACCGACAGGAGATACATTAACTCTGGAGACGTACCCGTCAGCTACAGCTAATACCGGTAAATCTTCTCTCCTTTGAGTTCTGAAATCGATGCCTGAATGAAAGTGATTGTTTCTCAATTCAGCAAAAGTACCTGTAACCTCTAAAGGAATTTTTAGGGGTGAAATAAAATAATCTTCCGGATGATTATTTCCTGAAATTAATAAGCCGGGTAACAGAAATAAAATCAATACAAAAAGCAGTTTAAGAGCTGCTTTTTTAGAAATTCGGTCTGATAGTATGATACTCGTCTCCTTCATAAAACTTTTTAATTACCTGAACAGCATCTTCAGGATTGTCTGTTAATTGAAATAAATCCATATCCTCAGGAGAGATATTTTGCTCTTTATTTAATAAAGTATCTTTAATCCAGTCTAAAAGAGGTTGCCAAAATGACTCCCCTAACAATACAACGGGCACTTTCTCGATTTTATGTGTTTGTATTAAGGTTAATACTTCAAATAATTCATCTAAAGTTCCAAAACCACCCGGACAAAATATGAATCCCTGAGCATATTTTACAAGCATAACTTTTCTGATGAAAAAATATCTGAAGTTTACAATACTGTCAGGGTCTAAAAATTCATTGGAAAATTGTTCCATAGGTAAATCGATGTTTAACCCAACCGAACGGCCACCCGCTTCATAAGCCCCTTTATTAGAAGCTTCCATAATGCCGGGTCCGCCACCTGTGATGACCCCAAAGCCGATTTCAGTTAAAAGTGAGGCCGACTTAACAGCTTGTTTGTAATATTCATGCTCCTGTGGGGTTCTGGCAGAGCCAAAAATTGATATACATGGACCAATTCGATTTAGTTTATCAAAGCCCTCTACAAACTCAGACATGATTTTAAAAATTTGCCATGAAGATTCGGCCTTCATCTCTGACCATGATTTCTGCTTGAAGTTACTTCTATTTCTATTTTTCACAATTGTTTATTTTTAAGGTTATTAAGGTATGATATCCTGACTGATTTTTGATTTATTTTTCATAATAAATAAAAGCCCGGTAAAGGTTAAAAGTCCGTTTAAAATTAATAATTCAAATCCAAATTGATAGCCCCAAAGTAAGGTATCTGCATGCCTTTGAAGTATAAAACATATTAAAGGCGATGATATTGCAATAAATGGCACCCATCGGTCATAAATGGGTTTGTTTACAAAAAGTCCATAGGCAAATAATCCAAGCAGTGGCCCGTAGGTATATCCGGCAGCTGTGAATATAGCCGTTATTACATTTTCATTATTAATAGATTTAAAAATCATTATTACGGCAAAAACTGCAACAGCCACCACTATGTGCATTTGTTTGCGAAGACGGACCTGCCCTTCCTTGCTTTTTTTATCAATATCTAAAACATCAATACAAAGTGAAGTAGTTAAGGAAGTCAGTGCCGAATCAGCGCTGGAATATGCCGCTGCAATAACACCCAGCACAAAGAAAATGCCGGCAATAAGCTGTAAATGTCCGTCAACGGCTAACGTAGGGAAAAAATAATCTGTCATTTCAGGTACCGAAAGATTTTTGGCTGTTGCCAGCATAAAAAGCATTGCGCCTAAAACAACAAAAAGGAAGTTGACAAATACCTGAACTATGCTGAAGGTGATCATGTTTTTTTGCGCTTCACCTATGTTTTTACAAGTCAGGTTTTTCTGCATCATATCTTGATCTAAACCGGTCATAACTATTGCAATGAAAATACCGCTGGTAAATTCTTTCCAGAAAAACTTAGAGGATCCGGGATCGAAAAAGAACATCTTACTGTAGCCCGAGTTTTTTATTTCAGCAGGAAGTGATAACAGGCTTATGTTTAAATCTGATGCAATTGTAATAATACATACCACTACAGCCACCAACATAAAAAAAGTCTGAAGCGTATCCGTCCATATAATTGTTTTTATACCTCCTTTTCGGGTATAGAGCCAAATTAACAATATTGTAAAACCCACGGTTACAGAAAAAGGAATATTAAAATTATCAAAGATTAATATTTGCATAACCAAAGCAATCAAAAACAGCCTGAAAGCAGTACCTATAGTTCTTGAAAGCAGAAAAAAGAATGCTCCGGTTTTGTATGTGTAAAACCCGAATTTCTTGAGATATGAGTAAATAGTGATTAAATTGAGCTTATAGTATAGAGGTAAGAGCACGCCGGCAATAATAAAGTACCCAATTACATATCCGAAAATGATTTGCATATAAGCAAACTGATTGCTGCCTACCCAACCCGGCACTGAAATAAATGTTACTCCGGAAAGAGAGGCTCCAATCATACCAAAGGCAACTACAAACCAGGGTGATTTTCGGTTTGCTATAAAAAAAGCATCATTCCCGGCATTCTTAGATGTTAGGCGGGAAATAAAAATTAATATCAGAAAATAAACAGCAATTAAGAATACAATTAGTGAGAAAGGCATTTATATTGTATTATTTTAAAAAAAGTAAAGGTAAAATTATTCTCAAAATAAAAGCATCTGAACTTAAAAATGAAATTGCTTTAAGTTTTTTACTAACGTGAAAGGAAGTTTTTTTTATTTAAACTATGCATTCATAAAGTCCTCTGTACTTTTGCAGTTGTTACTTTTAGGTATACAGACTTTCAAACCTTAAAATTTTTTTTTAAGGCAGGAAAAATTATATTTTAATACTCATGGATTCAGTAAAGTAAGTTAAAAAAATATATGTTTGCATAAGAGTTGATTGGATTTAAAAATTCGCTGAAATATTGTAATTTTATAGATTGAATCAGCATTTTTAATATTAGTTAAGGCTTAATTTTAAAAAATTTTTATCTAAAAAAGTAAAAGAATTAAAAAATGAAAAAGCTAAAACTTATCTTATTGCTTCCCTTTTTATTTTGCAGTTTATACACACAGGCAATACAAATAAATAATTTAACTGTTTGGCCTCAAAATCCAACGACCAATGATTTTATATCTTTTTCTGTAGATATTACAGCCAACACCTCACCTTGTAATCCAATATTGGTTGATACTTCTTTTAGTGCCAATCAGTTTAACTTTAATGTACAACATGAACAGGGTATGTTAATGGTGATTTGTAACAGAACCGATACCTATAATTTAGGAAATCTTCCGGCCGGAACTTATACTTTGTATCACAGAGTTTTTCAGGTAGGTGGGAATGACAGCGATATTCTTGTTCAGTTTACAGTTACAGAAGTTGGAGGTACTCCGTCTCCGGAATTTAACTTTTCAGAATTCGGGATGAACAGCTATTGTATGGGAGACACTATCGGATTTGAAGCCATAGCAGAAAATTTCGATAGTTTAAATAGCTTTAGTGTGAATGTTATACGTGAAAGTGACGGTCAATCTACTTCTGTTCCTTCACTTATTACAAACCAAGACAGTTTGTGGTCTTTTTCTGTACCTGTTAACGAAATTAATTTTAATGCAGGAGATGCTTATTCAGTTCAGGTTGAGAGTTCTTCACCCTCTCAGTTATTTACGGATACCTCCGTTTTTTTGATTAAAGATATTCCCCCGGCTCCCGTATGGTTAGCTGCCGATACTGCTTTTTGTGAAGGGGATTCAATTGGAGAATTTTTATTTAATGTATATAATGAAGATTATGCCTTAAACTGGATAACTAATCCTGCTAATTCTGTTCAAAATATGAATATAGTGGATGATGCCATATCAGTTGAGGTTCCGGATGCTTTTACCGGAAATTTCTCTTTAGCACTCTACAGTACGAACATTTGCGGTGATTCTGAACTTTCTAATGAGCTCGATATAGAAATTAATGCAAAGCCGGTAGTTGCTATTATTGATTCCGGAAACTATATATTTTCGGTTGCAGAAAGTGGAAATGTAAACTGGTATATTAATGGAACGCCGGCAATGGGAAACCCGACATCAGAAATTGATATTGAACCCTACATTACACCTGATCTGGACTCTATAAAATTAAAAGTAGTTTATAAAGATGAAAATACTTGTGAGGCTGAAGATGAGCTATTGGTGATTATTACAGATGTACAGGAAAGAAATGTCATTGAAGACTTTCTTTTAGTTTATTCAGGGAATGGATATTTAATAATTGAGAATAATTATTCCAAACCTATCCGGAATGTAAACATTTACAGTGTTTCCGGACAAAAGTTATTTGAATATCAAAGAATTTCTTCCGGAGAGAAAGTATTACTGAATAATCTTCCTTTTCATCTTCCCGGAATTTATATTTTGGAATTAAATATCAACGATAATAATCGAATTTTAAAGAAAGTCCACTACCATTAAAATATGGAAAAATTAAAAGGTACCGGGGCGCAATTTATAAAAGCATCAGCAGGAAGTGGCAAAACTTTTCGGCTTGTGCTTGAGTATATTGCTTTGGCTTTTCAAAATAATAATTCCTTTAGAAATATACTTGCAGTAACTTTTACGCGGGCAGCAACCCGCGAAATGAAAGAGCGGATTATTGAAGAGTTGACCATCATTGCATGTGAAGAGGACTCTGCAATGAAAGAAATTTTGAAACTTACCGGAGGTTATTCAGACAAAGTAATTTCAGCTAAGGCAAATAATTTGCTGAAAGAGATCCTTTTTCATTACGGCTGGTTTGAAATCAGTACTATCGACAGCTTTTTTCAAAAACTGATTCGGGCCTTTGCCAGAGAATTAAACATTCCAATGGGCGCTCTTATTGAAATTGATCAGCAAAAAGTGATTAAAGAAGTTACGGCTAACCTTTTTGAATCCTATGGAAAACAGGATTTTAAAAATTTAAAAAAATGGATTAGACAATTTATTGCAGAACAACTTAATAGCGGAAAATCATGGAACATAGAGTATGCTTTAGCATCGCTGGCATCAGAAAGCCTTAAGGAAAAGGCAATTAATATGCCTGAAAATGAAGACGCTGAAAATCTGCTAAAAACTTCCGATAAAATCATTTCAACTTTTACCGATCAAATGAAAGCTTACGGTGAGCAAGCTTTGGAAATGATCACAAACTATCAACTAACAATAGAGGATTTTTCTTACGGAAAAAGTGGATTTGCCAATTATTTTAAAAAAATAGCCTCAACTTCTCAAATAGTCAAAACCTATGAAATTGGGCTACGTGTTTATAAAGCACAGGATGATGTGGATACATGGTATGGGAAAAAGTCTCAACGGATAGATGATATTCTGAACTGCGCCAATAGCGGGCTCCACTCTCTACTTTGTGAAATAATCTCATTTCAGGAGGCTCATTACCCTGAGTTTATTACAGCCATGCAAATTAAAAAAAGCGTTTATGCGCTGGGCATAGTATCCTATTTTCATCATTTTCTCCGAAACTACAGAAAAGAAAAAGACACCTTACTCATTTCTGATAATACTGAATTACTGAATAGACTGGTAGCTTCTTCAGACGTACCTTTTATATACGAGAAATCCGGTCTTTATCTGAATCACATTTTAATAGATGAATTTCAGGATACCTCTGCTATGCAATGGCAAAACTTTCTTCCTTTAATCAACAATAGCTTATCCCAAAATAATAAAGTCTTATTGGTAGGTGATGTCAAGCAATCTATTTACCGGTTCAGGGGCGGAGATATGCAGCTTTTACTAACTAAAGCGGAGGAAGACTTAGGTTTTTTTGAAATTAATTCCGAGACTCTGGAAGTTAACAGAAGAAGCTATCCGGCTATAGTACATTTTAATAACTTTCTGTTTAGTTCTATACCGGGAAGAGTGGATGCCGGAGTGTTTGGAGGGGAGATATTCAGAGATACTATTTTAAAAGCATATTCAGATGCTGTACAAAAGTTCAGTAGAGGAAGTTTAGAGAATTGCGGATATGTGGAACTTACAATATCCGAAGAAAAAGAAGTAAATCATATAAATGAAGAGGATGATATTGAGACTATCCGGGCTTATAAAGCTTATGTAACAGATTGTATTGAAAAAGCAGTTAATAATGGTTTCCATTTCAGGGATATTTGTATATTAATCCGCAATAATCGTCAGGGCAAAGAAATAGCCGAGTGGTTGAAATTCAACAATATTCCGGTAGTTTCAAAAGAGTCTCTACTTTTATCAAGTTCTCCTGCGGTGAAATGTTTTATATCATTTATGAAATGGTTGGCAGAGCCTAAAAATGAAGAAGCTTTATTATATACGCTTAACTTTTTACTGGAAAATGATTTTTTCATAGATTACAAAACCTATCATTCACTACTTAAAAATAAAACAGAAGCTATTGATTTACTTTTTGAATCTACAGGGCACAGCAAAAAAGAGTTACTGTCTTTTCCATTACTGAAGCTAACGGAGAAAATTATTTACGCCTTCAATTTGGTTCCGGAACCGGATATGTATATGCAGCGCTTGACGGATTTTGTGATGGAGTCAAATCGTTTGTACGGACCGGACTTAATTAGCTTTTTAGAATTCTGGGAAGAGAAAAAAGAACGGCTTTCAGTAGTGACTTCATCTGATGAAGATGCTATCACTATAATGACCATTCACAAATCAAAAGGATTACAGTTTCCGGTAGTGATTTTACCGGATATCGATTATGATTTAAATCCGCACAGAGAAACCTATTTATGGGTCATGCCGCAATTAGAAAATATGCAGTTTGAAAAGCAGGTTCCTGTAAAATCTTCTCCGGCACTTGAGCAAAGCACCCTTTCAAATGAGTATCTTTTGGAGCGCAATCTCTTTATGTTGGATAATTTGAACCTGCTTTATGTGGCAACTACAAGAGCCGAAAAATGTATGTTTATTCGATTCAATTGTACCCGAAAAAATCGTTCAAGTCCTAAAATTCAGGAATTAGGTCAGGTAATTTTCGCAGAGGCCACAACCGATGTTTTTACCTCAGAGGATGCAAAGAAGGAATGGAAGGAGCTACAGAAAATGAATATTTCAACAAAAGAGAATAATGCAGTTTACAGTTTTGGAAAGTTGGACTTTGAATTAAAAAAATACATTAAATCCAAAGGAATTAGCATTAAAAACTGGCACATAGGGCAGGCCGTTCCAACGCTTAAGCTGAAAAGAAGCTGGCAAAAAGATGCCGGTCGGCAAAGTGATGAAAATTTGTCAGCTTTAGAAAGAGGAAAGCTGATACATGAAATTTTAGAAGAAATCCTGACTCCCTCGGACATAAATGAAGTGATAGAAAAAAAATGCAGGGAATATTCAGTTAAAAAATTGGGAGAATCAGAAATCAGAAAAAAATTAGAACATTTATTTCAACTGAAAACTGTTCAGGATTGGTTTAGTGGACGGTGGAAATTAATTCGGGAGCAGGAAATACTAATGCCGGGAGGGGAGATGTTTCGTCCTGATAGGGTTATGATTGAAGGAGAGAAAGCGGTAATCGTTGATTTTAAAAGCGGAGAAGCCCGAAAAATTTATGAAAAACAATTACTAAATTACAAAAATTCATTGGAAGAAATGGGTTATAAAGAGGTCGAAGCACATATACTGTATTTTGATGAAGCCAGAATTGAAAGCATATTATAAAACTACTATAGAAGCATGCAATCCGACTATTTTTTAAAAAGTGTTTACAACGAAATAAAGGAATCTTTTGGTGAGGATACTGAGAACCTGACGTTGATTTTTCCGAACAGAAGAGCCGGTTTGTTCTATAAGAAGGGGATGGCAGAAATCATTACTAAACCTGTTTGGTCACCCGAAGTGTACGGTATTCAGGATTGGATAAAAGAAGTTTCCGGGCTCACCATCGCAGAACCGCTGGAGTTGATTATTGAATTATACAAGGCCGGAAAAGGGAAAATTGCTCATGCAAGCTTTGATGAATTTCTGACCTGGGGTGAAATGATTGTAAAGGATTTTGATGAAATTGATAAATACCTGATTAATGCAGAAGATTTTTTCGGGCATTTATACGAATTGAAAAAAATTGACAGTCTCTTTGAAGATGATTTACAAAAAGAAGCTGCTCAGCAGTTTCTAGATGTGCTTTGGAATGATGAGGGCAGCGGGGAAGAAAGCTTCAAAAAGGACTTCAAAAAATGGTGGATGCAAATTGGGGAAGTATATAAAGTGTATCGGAAAAATCTCATCAATGAAAACATAGTCTACGAAGGAATTGCATATCGAAATATAGCGGAGTCTCCCGAAAAACATTTTAACCACCTCAATAAACAACAAAAATTTGTATTTGCAGGCTTCAATGCTCTGAACCCGGCTGAGGAGAAAATTATTCAATATCTTAAGAAAAACTTTCAAACACTCTATTTAACAGATATTGACAAAGCCTTTCTTGAGGATGAAAAGCATGATGCTGCATATTTTTTTAGAAAAAAAACAAAACTCAGCTCGGATAATAAACCTTTTCAAAATTGGCAGACAATACCCAAGGATATTTATTCTTATGGTGTGCCACTCAGAATTGGCCAATGCAAGATAGCCGGAAATATACTTAAGGAAATCAGCCTGAAATCACAAGGAAAAAAGACTAAAAAACAAAGTTTTATTCCGAACACTGCCGTAGTTTTGGCAGATGAGCATTTGCTTGTCCCTCTTTTACAAAACATCCCTGACGATATTGGAACGGTCAATATCACTATGGGATATCCGCTTAAAGAAAGCCTCACAGCTTCTCTGATGGAGCAGCTTATCAAGTATCGGAAAACGATTTATCTGCATGATGATGAGGTTCTGTTTCACCGGGCTTTTTTGGTAAATTTACTTTTTCACCCGATAGCTGCAAAAATTTTAGATAAGCACGATCCGAAAATTTTCTCTGATAAAATTAAGAAATTTACCTTTCAGATTACGGCTAAGGATATACAAGACTTAAAGCTGCCGGAGCCTTTTTTAAATATTTTACTGGAAGTTTCTGAGCCCTTTCAATTTTTAGAAAATCTGGATGCCTTTTTTAGTTATGTTTTACAGCTGTTTCATGAAGAAAAAGAGGAGGATACGGCTGAAATGGAATGCATATATAAATTTGTATTGCAGGTAAGAAAAATGAGGGATCTATTTGAGCGTTATGATATTCAGATAAACGCTTTGAGCTTATATCAGTTGCTGACACAAATTTTGCAAACACAACGTGTCCCTTTTGAAGGAGAACCCTTGGGAGGATTGCAGTTAATGGGATTTTTAGAAACCCGTTGCCTGGATTTTGAAAATATCATTATTTTGGGAGCAAATGAAGGAAACTTACCTCCATCCGGACAGCGAAAAAGCTTTATTCCTTATCATGTACGTAAAGCATTTGGTTTGCCGTTGGCAGAAGAACAGGAATCTGTTGTTTCATATCATTTTTACAGACTTTTATCCAGAGCCCGGAATATTTACATGCTCTATAATTCCGAAAGTGCCGATGATAGCCTTACAGAAGGAGAAAAAAGTCGATTTATTCAACAAATACAAGTGCTAAAAAAGCTTGATAAAGAAAATGAGTTAAAAAATATTTCTTTACATGCTGCATCACAAAATATTAAGTTCAGACAGGAAATTATCAAGGAAAGGGAAATAAAGAAAACGGAAGACTTATTTAAAACGCTGTTTAGGTATACCCATCCGAAAAATGTTTTATACCCCACTCATATTATCACCTATTTGAAAGACCCGGTGAAATTTTATTTTCGTCATATTTTGAAATACCAGGATAACACGGAGAAAAAAGAGATCGATCCTGCTCTGTTTGGAAGTATTTTTCACGAAAGTATGGATGTTTTATATCAGGGGCTTATAAAAAAAGAAATACATTCAGAAGACCTTGTAGATGTTGCAAAAAACAGCCGGGAAGTTTTGACTAAGCAATTTAAAAGATTGCATAAAGTGCGGGATATCAAAGGGAAAGATTTGATGGTTTTTGATGCAATAGAAAACATGTTGGCCCTTATGATAAAGGGTGATTTGGAAAATTTGCCTTTTAGAATTGAAATGCTTGAAGAAAGAAATACCCTGCTCACTCAGTTAGAAATAAAAGTAAATAACCGTCCTATCCGAATAAATTTGAACGGGAAAGCTGACAGAGTACAATTAAGAGGAAATGTAACTGAAATAATAGATTATAAAACAGGTAGGGATGAAATTCGAAAGGCAGTAGATTTTTCTACGGATGAAGCTCAGGAAATATTTTTGGACGAAATTTTTCAGCAAACCGAAAAGAACTCAGCCCGTTTTCAAACAATGATGTATGCCTGGTTGTATGCCCGAAAATTTCAGCAAACGGAAAATATCAATGCGGGGATTATCTCAACGAAAAGGTACAAACCTGAGATGCTGGCCATAGAAAGTATTCCGCCTGAGCTGTTCGACCGCTTTGAAGAGCGTTTAATTGAGGTTTTTCAGGAAATCTTTAATAAGGATATCCCTTTTAAGGCGAATTATGATATCGTAGAAAGAGACGAGTGGAATGCTTATTCGGCCTATAAAAAGTAAAAGCCGCTACAAAAATGTAACGGCTTTCGAAGGGTGACCGAGGGGATTTGAACCCCCGGCCTCCAGAGTCACAATCTGGCACTCTAACCAACTGAGCTACGGCCACCATGTAAAAAGAGTCACAAAAATACAACAATTATCAAATGCAACAAACAAATTATTGCGAAATGTTTTAACGGCTTTTACGACATTTCAGGAATGTTTTAAATACATTTCAAAAATGAATAATTTTCGTTTAAATCTTTGATACTTTTAGCATATTTGAGTGTTTTTAAAAGTGTTTATTATAAAAATTGTTGTAAATTAAATTTTTCACCGGAAAATAAAATTATGGAAATTATAGAAATCATACAGACTACACTTACATACCTATTAGTGACTATTGCCGGTATTTTTGTAATTGTAAATCCTTTGACTACTGCTTTTATTTTTCTCTCACTGACTACTAAAATGTCTCAACAACAAAAAAAAGAAATCGCCATGAAATCAACTAAGATTTCAACTAGTATCTTTTTTGTTTTTGCTTTATTGGGGGGTATTATTTTCCAGTTGTTTGGAATCACCCTTGCTGCATTTAGAATAGCCGGTGGAATTATTTTATTCGGTATAGCTATGGGAATGTTAACCAAAAAGGAAAGTGAAGAAAAACCGGATACCGAATCGGAAGGTAAAATTTCTGATGATATTTCAATTATTCCATTGGCAATCCCATTTATAAGCGGTCCCGGTTCAATAGCAACTGTAATGATACTTACCAGTGAAGCGCCTACGATTTATCATACAGCCTTGGTTTTTGTAGCAGTTTTAATTACTACTGTAAGTTGCTATTATTCAATGGTCTATTCAAAAGTGATAGTAAAATATTTAGGTGAAGCAGGTAAGCAAATCATTACTAAGATTTTTGGTTTGATATTAGCTGTTATTTCCGTACAATTTGTCATTAATGGAATCACAAATGTACTTATAGATTTAGGTGTTTTAAATCCTTAAAACAGCTTTAAAGAGCGAATGTTTGAAATCGTTCATTTCAGATTTTTTTATTAAGTTCTATTTTTAAATTCAATTTAAACGGAAAAATTTATTGCTTTTTATTTTATAGTTTCCTTTTAAAGGATTTATGAAAATTAAAGTCCTTAATTTTGAATCTTTAAAATGAAATAGCCGTTCTTTAAGAGAATTAGATAAAATTTATGGAAAAAAGGAAAATAATCAATTGGCGGGTAGAGGGGATGACGTGTTCAAACTGTGCACTGGGGGTCACCCGATTTTTGGAGAAAAAAGGCCAGAAGTCGGTAGTGGTTGATTTTGCAAGTGATGAGGTTCAATTCGATTATGTTGGAGAAGAAGATTTAGATAGTCTGGCAAAAGGAATTGAAAAACTGGGATATAATGTTGAAAAAGAGGTAAAGCAAGAAGACAAGGAAGGTAGCTTCATTTCGAAGCTGACAAGTTTAGAAAAAAAGTTTTATTTCACACTCTTTTTCACGATTCCTCTTTTTTCTCATATGTTTTTGCCTTTTCATTTTTTACATAATCCACTTGTACAACTTATACTTTGTATACCGGTTTTTTTAGTCGGTTTTGCTTTTTTTGGAAGAAGTGCTCTGTCCTCCTTGAGGGCAGGTGTTCCCAATATGGACGTATTGATTTTTATCGGATCAACTGCAGCTTTTGTCTATAGCCTTGCAGGAACTATTGCATTTTGGGGCACTCCTGAAGTAGGTAATTATCTTTTTTATGAGACTTCTGCAATGATTATCACTCTTGTACTTATGGGTAATGTGCTGGAGCAAAAGGCAGTTAAAAAAACAACTACAGCCCTCTCAGAATTAGCAAAATTAAAAGTTGAAACGGCCAGATTGGTTAAAACGGAAAATGGTCAGCAAATTGAAAAAATTGTCTCCTTGTCAAAAGTAGAGGCCGGTGATATATTAAATGTATTAAGTGGTGAAGCGGTTCCCGTGGATGGGGAAATAATTAAGGGGGAAGCCAACATAAACGAGGCTATGATAAGCGGTGAATCAGTGCCTGTAGAGAAAAAGAAGGGAGATGCGGTTATCGGCAGCACTCTATGTGAATCCGGTAATTTTCGGATGAAGGCAACAGCAGTTGGGGAGGAGATGGTCTTATCCAGAATTATTCGAATGGTTAAAGATGCCCGAAGTGAAAAGCCTTCCGTGCAGAAATTAGCAGATAAAATTAGTGGCATTTTTGTGCCTCTTGTCTTGACAATTGCCCTGGCGACTTTTTTGGTTTGGTTTTTTCTGATTGATGTCAGCTTTGCCCGCTCATTAATGATTAGTATTGCTGTCTTAGTTATTGCCTGCCCTTGTGCTCTTGGGTTAGCTACTCCAACAGCTGTAATGGTAGGAGTTGGGCGGGCTGCAAAAAAAGGAATATTGATTAAGGGAGGAGAAACTATGGAAGTCTTTTCGAAAATAAAATATATTGTTTTTGATAAAACAGGTACTTTAACAACCGGTAAATTTTCACTGAAAGCAAAGAAAGTACTGGAAGGAACTGAAAAAAAGTTTGATAGTATTTTATATGCTATTGAAAGCAAGTCTACTCATCCTTTAGCAAGTTCATTAATGTCAAGTCTGGAACAGCCTCTCAAGCTTGCAGATCTTACAGATATAAAAGAAGTTAAGGGGAAAGGGATGACAGCCAAAAGTAAAGACGGAGTTGTACTTGCCGGTTCATTTGCCTGGATGCGTGAAAAAGGAATTAGTGTAGAGCCCGGTCACAATATATATTTGGCGATTGACAAAACTTGTTTAGGCTGGGTAGATCTGGAAGATCAAATTAGATCTAATGTCTCTGAAACTATAGAGTTTTTTAAATCCCGGGGAATTGAACCCGTAATACTAAGTGGCGATTTAAAAGAACGTACACACTCAATAGCCACTGAATTAGGCGTTGAAAAGTATTATGCAGAAAAACTCCCGGAAGAAAAACTGGATGTTATCAAACGCCTGAAATTAAACGGGAAAACAGCAATGGTGGGAGATGGCATTAATGATGCTCCGGCATTGGCTTTGGCCGACGTGGGAGTTTCTCTGGGAAATGCAACTGAAGTAGCTATACAGTCCTCTCAGATAGTGTTGTTAAGCAGTGATTTTTCAGTATTAAAACATGCTTTTGAAGTCAATAGACATACATTACTTACAATCAAGCAAAATTTATTTTGGGCATTTTTCTATAATGCTTTTGCAATTCCGGTAGCCTCAATGGGGATGCTTAGTCCAATGATTGCTGCCTTAAGTATGGCTTTCTCTGATGTGATTGTTATTGGTAACTCATTACGTTTAAAAATTAAGAAAATCGGTTTTTCAAGTCCGAACAAAAATTTAAAAGCAAAGCCCGGGAAAATGCCCACAGATATCAAAACTAAAGAAGCAATGGGAGTTTGATTTTACGTATTTATCGTATTCAAAATAGCTTTTTTATTAAATAATCAAATTTTCTCAATACTTTTGAAGCTTAACCTCAATGTAGGAAATAAATGCTGCCTTCTTTTAAAGAAATTTTGGCTTACGGGCATCAATTAAGCGAAAAAAAAGCTGTTAAACAAACGGGCTTACTTTTTTCTGCTCAAATAGCTATAATATTTATAGGCTACTTTATCAAAGCTATTCAAACCCGAACACTGGGAGCTGAGGATTATGGTTTGTATGCTTTTTTTGGTACCCTTACCAGTTTGCTGGTGATTTTTTTCAATTTTGGAATCTATCCTTCTATTCAGGTCTTGATTGCTGAACAAAAAGAAAAGTTAGCCGAAAGACGATTGATAGGTATTGGAATAATCCTTTCGGGTCTTTTGGGATTGGCCTTTTCCTTTTTACTGATTATACTCAGCTTTTTTATAGATAGCTGGTTTAATATTGTTTTTGGAGATGCTCTGAGAATAGTAGCTGTGCTTTGTTCGATTCTGCCTTTCAGGTATTTGTTTCAGGCTGTTAGTACGGGAACGGGTAATGTGAGTTGGTTTGCTTATTTCGATTTATTTTCCAAAGTATTTTTCTTTCTTTTTTTACTTCTTTTCTGGTGGTTCTTTGAGATAAGCCTTGTCAATGTGATGATTATTAATATGGTTGGCTTTTTTATAGCATTAACGCTGTTGTGGAAAACGTTGAATCCTTCTTTCTCGGCTTTGAAACCGGTATGGAGTCAGCTGATTAATAAAGTCAAAACCTATGGGCTTAATTACTACTGGGGATTTGTTGCCAACCTGAGCACCTTTAAAGCTGATGCTTTATTTATTTCTTATTTCGTGAACACGACACAATTGGGGTTCTATACCCTTGCCTCTATACTTTGTTCACCGATGATAATGCTTAGCCAGGCAGTGGCATCAGCAATGTTTAAAAGTTTCTCTTCCCGTGCAATGATTCCTTCAAAATTACTGTGGGCAAATTTTTTATGGTTGTCGTTTTGTATTGCTTTTCTTTACTTAGCCGGGGATTTTATAGTGACTATAATATTTGGAGCTGATTTTAGTGAGGTAGCAAAATATTTAGTGCCGGTATCTATCGCTTTCTTTTTTCAGGGTATGTATCAGCCATATAATTTTCTTGCTGCCAAATCTCAGGGAAAAGCAATTCGAAATGTTTCTTTGGCGGAGGCTCTTATTAATATCAGTGGAAATATTTTGTTGATAGCTATTTTGGACTACGGGGTAATGGGAGCTATTTACACGAGTATTTTCGCAAAAATGTTCCACTATTTCGGGATGCTGTATTATTATCGTCTGTATCAAAGAGGGGTAAAAGAATAAAATGAATTGTGGGTATATTTAAAAAAGATCTTAGCTTTTCTGATACTGTATATTTTCTAATACTAATTTAAATAAAAAAGATGCCTTCATCAGTTTTTTATCAGATTCTTTATTTTTTCTTCCAGTATAAACTCATCACCCTCTACATATCCGGAATGTGTATATACGATCCGGCCATCCTGATTTACTAAAACTGTAAAGGGGATAGTTTGAAAATTAAGATGACGCTTCATGTCCTGATTGGTATCCAGCAATACTTCAAAGTCCCAGTACTGGCTGTTTACATAAGAGCGGACACGGCCAACATTACGTGTGTCATCAATGGAGATGGCCAAAACCTCCAGGTTGTAATCTTCGCGCCAGTCATCATAAATGTCAGAAATGTTTGCCAGTTCTCTTTTGCAGGGGGCACACCATGTAGCCCAAAAAGCAATAACCGTTATTTTTTCATTTTTACCAAAAGAAGATATATTTACCCGGGAGCCATCCATTTTTTGTAGTTCAACATCCGGCAAGTGTTGACGACCAATGTTTTCAGATTGAGCAAAAGACTGGCTGACGGTCATAGCCAATGCAAATAGTAGGGTGATTGTAATTTTCATTATTCAGTTTTTAACAGCTAAAAAGAGTTTTGATTCTTTTATTTGATTATAAATATAGTAAATTTTAATTTGCAGAATCACAATTTTTTTAATTATTACAGTTCAAAAACTATGCCTTAAATATATCCTTCATCAGCAAAGCTAAAATAGGCCTTATCTGTAAAGATTAAATGATCAAAGAGATAAACGTCCAGATAGGATGCGGCTTCTTTAATTTTTTTAGTAAGACTGATATCTGCCTGACTGGGTTTTAGACTGCCACTCGGGTGGTTGTGAGCTAAGATAATTGCATTGGCAATTAGTTCAACAGCACGTTTTAAAATAATTTTCGGGTCTGCTACAGTACCGGTAGAGCCGCCCAGACTTATGCGTTCACTTTTTATTACAATATTTGAACGATTCAGATACATTACCCAGAATTCTTCATGGGGCAAATCTATAAACTTTGCTTGAAGCAGGTCAAAAACATCTTTACTGGACGTTATTTTCGAACGGGGAAGGCTTTGTTTAGCATTTCTTCTGATGCCTAATTCCAAAGCAGCGATAAGTGTTATAGCTTTTGCTTCTCCAACTCCGTGGTATTTATTGACGATTTGGTCAATAGATATTTTCGCTAACTTATCTAAATCATTATCAACATCTGAAAGTATTTTTTTGGAAAGTTCCAGGGCGCTGCTTTTTCGACTGCCACTACGCAATAAAATGGCCAGCAGCTCAGCGTCAGAAAGGTTTTTTCTCCCCAATTTCATGAGCTTTTCCCTGGGGCGGTCATCTTCAGCCCAGGACTTAATGGAATGTCCTGAAAAAAAATTATCCATATCTGAAATTTTCAAATATGGATAAATATATAAAATTATTTTTAAATCGGGAAATTTACTTTGCCGCTATTTTAGCATTCACTCTTTTCGTTAATTTCGATTTAATGTTTGCAGCTTTGTTTTTATGGAATACACCAATCTTCGCCAACTTATCTATCATAGAGATAGTTAAAGGCAATTTTTCTTTTGCTTCATCAGCTTCTGCGGCGTCAAGACGACGCATCATGTTACTGGTTGTCTTCTTGTAATACCTGTTATGAAGTCTTCTCTTCTGTATTTGTCTGATTCTTTTCTTTGCCGACTTGTGATGTGCCATGAATATTAATTTTTAAACGTCCGCAAAAATAGAATTATATTTTTTAAAAAACAAAGATTTTAAAGTTTTTACAAAAAAAATGATACTATAAGTTCAGAATAGAGGTTGAAGTTATCAAAAGTAAGTGTACGAATCACAACTATTTTTTGATTAAATCGAAGTATTTGTAAATTGTAAAAATATAATTAATCATTTTTCGTGAATGAAAATGATATTTTTATGTGTGAATTTATTGAAAATACACGATATTTGTAGCAAATTCATCCCCTATCAGCCATGGACAATTTTTCATTTATTTCAAATGCGCATCCCTCATACCTGGAATCAATGTACCGGGATTATAAAAAAGACCCTAATACTATTGATCAGGAATGGAGGCTTTTCTTTGAAGGCTTCGATTTTGCCTTAAAGAACTATGATACTAAAAGTAATGGTCAGGTTTCGCTCGATGAGGTAAAAGTTTGGAGCCTTATTCAAGCTTATCGTAAAAAAGGGCACTTGTTGTCTAAAACAAATCCTATACGCGAAAGAAAAGACAGAAATGCTGAATTGGATATTAAGTATTTCGGCTTAGACGAAAAAGATTTAGACAAAGAATTCGTCATAGGCAAAAAGCTGGGGCTGCAAAATCCTACTTTAAGAAATATAGTTGATCACCTTCAAAAAGCGTATTGCCGTTCCATAGGAATTGAATTTACGCATATTAATGATGAAGCCATTCAGGATTACTTCATCGAGAAAATGGAAAATAAATACTTTTCCATTCAGTTTTCGCTGGAAAAGAAAAAAAGAATCTTTCAGAAGTTGAATGAAACAGTTGCTTTTGAAAAGTTTTTACATACAAAATATATAGGTCAGAAACGTTTTTCACTTGAAGGCGGAGAAACCACTATCCCGGCTTTAGATGCGATTATAAACCACAGTGCCGATTTAGGTACCGAAGAGGTTGTAATAGGGATGGCACACAGAGGTCGTTTGAATATTTTGGCAAATTTACTGGGCAAGACCTACGGTCATATTTTCAATGAGTTTGAAGGAAATGTCATGCCGGACTTAACAATGGGTGACGGAGATGTGAAATACCATCTTGGATTTTCTTCTGAAATTGAAACACCTTCCGGTAAAACAGTAAATCTGAAACTGGCACCTAATCCTTCTCATCTGGAAGCAGTAAATCCGGTAGTGATTGGTTACTGCCGGGCCAAAATGGATCTTTTATATAATTATGATACCAATAAAGCGCTGCCCATTTTAATTCACGGAGATGCTGCTTTGCCCGGGCAAGGGGTTGTTTATGAAGTTGCCCAGATGTCTCAGTTAAAAGGTTATAAAGTAGGTGGAACCATACATTTTGTGATAAATAATCAGATTGGTTTTACCACCGATTTTGATGATGCACGATCATCTGTGTATTCAACAAGTGTTGCTAACACTATAGATGCACCAACCTTACACGTGAATGGAGATGATGTTGAAGCGGTGATTTTTGCCGTTGAAATGGCAGCCGAATTTAGAAATAAATTTAAGAGAGATATTTTTATTGATATGGTTTGCTACAGAAAACATGGTCATAATGAATCGGATGACCCTAAGTTTACGCAACCTTCTTTGTATAATATCATTGAAAAACATAACAATCCAAGAGAGATTTATTCTAAAAAGCTGATTGATAGCGGCTCTATGCAGGCTGAATTAGCGAATGAAATGAACGAGGATTTTTGGAAAATGCTTCAGGAGCGTTTAGATATGGTCAAACAAAAACCATTGCCTTATCATTATCAGGAACCGGAAAAAGCCTGGAAAACTCTGAGAAAATCTAAGCCCTTAGATTTTGAAAAATCACCTTCTACCTCTATAGATAAAAGGGTTTATGATTTGATTTTTAATAAAATATTTGAAACTCCAAAGGACTTTACTCCGCTTCGAAAGATTAAGCGCCTGAATGATCAAAAAAAGAAATTACTGGAAAATAATCAGCTCGACTGGGCACTTGCAGAATGGTTAGCTTACGGATCCTTATTGTTGGAGGGGCATCATGTTCGCATGAGTGGACAAGATGTTAAAAGAGGCACTTTCTCTCACAGGAATGCCATACTCTATGATGAGAAAAGTAGTGAAGAGTTTAACAGGTTAAACGATTTATCAAAGGGTCAGGGAAAATTCAGAATTTACAACTCATTGCTTTCAGAATTTGGAGTACTTGGGTTTGAATATGGTTACTCACTGGCATCTCCGGAAGGTTTAACAATTTGGGAAGCTCAGTTCGGAGACTTTTCTAATGGGGCGCAAACCATTATTGATCAGTTTATAGTTTCTGCTGAAAGCAAATGGCAACGAATGAGTGGATTAGTTATGTTGCTGCCTCACGGTTATGAAGGTCAAGGCCCGGAACATTCATCGGCAAGATTGGAGCGCTTTTTACAACTGAGTGCCGAATTTAATATATGTGTATTAAATTGTACCACGCCGGCTAACTTTTTTCATGCAATCAGAAGACAATTAAGTTGGCCATTCAGAAAGCCTCTGGTGGTAATGTCACCTAAATCTTTGTTAAGACATCCGGAATGTATTTCGCCTGTTGAAGATTTTCTGGAAGGTTCATTCAAAGAAATTTATGACGATGCTGCAGCCTCAAAAAAGCCAGCTTCTGTAAAGCGTGTTTTGCTTTGCAGTGGTAAAATCTATTATGAATTAAAGAAGAAAAAAGCGGAAACAAAAAGAAATGACATTGCAGTTGTAAGAATAGAACAACTTTATCCATTGCCATTTAAGCAGTTGGATGCAATCGTTAAAAAGTATAAGAATGCCGAATTTTTCTGGATACAGGAAGAGCCGGCAAATATGGGTGGCTGGGTATATTTGTTGAGTTGTTACAATACTGTTCAGCTGAAGCTAATCGCGAGAAAATCAAGCGCTTCACCGGCTACCGGATATGCAAAAATACATCAGGAAGAACAAGACGATATTTTAAATAAAGCTTTTAACTAAAAATTATATGGCTACAGAAATAAAAGTACCTACAGTAGGGGAGTCAATCTCAGAAGTGACGCTCGCTGAATGGTTGGTAGAAGACGGAGATATAGTAGAAATGGATCAGGTTCTTTGTGAGCTGGAGTCTGATAAAGCAACTTTTGAACTTACGGCAGAGGTTCCCGGAAAAATAAAGTTAATTGCCGAAGCAGGACAGGACCTCAATATCGGAGATGTTGTTTGCACTATAGAAAAATCTGAGGAAAAGCCAACAGCAAAAAAATCTGATACTAAAGAAGAACAAAAGGAAGAAAAAGTTTCTGAAGGTGAAAAGTCTGAAAAGGTAGAAACAGAAGAAAAGGCAGACACTTATGCTAAATCTCACCCATCACCTGCTGCCTCAAAAATTTTAACAGAAAATAATTTAGACCCTGAAAAGGTAAAAGGCAGTGGAAAGGATGGCAGAATAACCAAGGAAGATGCCTTAAAAGCAGTAGAAAATAAATCTGACGATAAAAAAGCAGATACTACAAAAGGTGAATCTTCTTCTAAAGTGTTTACCGGAGGAGAATTCAGCAGAGAGCACAGGCAAGAAAAAATGTCTAAGTTAAGACAGACAATCTCAAAAAAATTGGTAGCTGCAAAAAATGACACGGCCATGCTTACCACCTTTAATGAGGTTGATATGGGTCCGGTGATGGCTATCCGAACAAAGTATAAAGAGGCTTTCAAGAAGAAATTTGATGTAAATCTAGGGTTTATGTCCTTTTTTACAAGAGCCTGCTGCATAGCTTTACAAGAATTTCCTGCTGTAAATGGTAAAATTGAAGATGATACTACTATCGTTTTACACGATTATTGCGATATATCGATAGCTGTTTCTACCCCACGCGGATTGGTTGTACCGGTAATCAGAAATGCCGAATCGCTTTCTATAGAAGAAATAGAAAAGAAAGTAATGGATTTGGCAATCAGAGGTAGAGATAATAAACTTTCTATAGATGAAATGACCGGAGGAACATTTACTATAAGTAATGGAGGAGTTTTTGGCTCTTTAATGTCTACTCCAATCTTAAACGCTCCTCAGTCTGCAATCCTGGGAATGCATAAAATTCAGGAACGCACTATGGTGATTGATGGAGAAATTGTCATTCGTCCAATGATGTATCTGGCCCTTTCCTATGATCACCGTATTATTGATGGTAAGGAAAGTGTTACCTTTTTAGTAAAAGTAAAAGAGCTTTTAGAAAAACCTGAATTCTTATTGCACGGTGAAGATCCGGCAAAACTATTATTAGGACTATAAAAAAATATTATAAGATGGAATTTGATGTTGTAATTATTGGGTCAGGCCCGGGTGGATATGTAGCAGCTATTCGATGTGCACAGCTTGGAATGAAAACAGCTATAGTAGAGCGATATAAAAATCTTGGGGGCACTTGTCTCAATGTAGGTTGCATTCCGTCAAAAGCACTGCTCGACTCTTCAGAACATTATCATAATGCTCACAGTGTTTTTAGTGACCACGGTATTAAATTAAAAGATTTGAGCGTGGATATGCCTCAAATGATAAAGCGCAAAGCCGATGTGGTAAAGCAAAATAGTGATGGCGTCAGTTTTTTAATGAAAAAAAATAAAATAACGGTATTCAACGGTCACGGGACTTTTAAAGATAAAAATACCGTAATTGTAAAAGCCGAAAAGGGGGATGATAAAGAATTAAAAGCCTCTAAAATTATAATAGCTACAGGTTCTAAGCCTGCCAGTATTCCAAATGTAGAAATTGATAAAAAGAGAGTAATTTCCTCTACTGAAGCCCTTGAATTAAAGGCTGTACCTAAAAAAATGGTCGTAATTGGCGGGGGAATCATCGGGAGTGAATTGGGTAGTGTTTATGCTCGTTTAGGGTGTGAAGTTACAGTGCTTGAGTACATGGATACACTTATCGCTTCTATGGATAAGGATTTGGGAAAAGAGCTTAAAAAATCACTGAGCGGAATCGGAATAGATGTAAAATTGAAATATAAAGTTACCGGAGTCAGTACAAAAGGGAAAACAGTGACGGTAACAGCTGAAAACCCTAAAGGGGAAGAAGAAAAATTCACAGCGGATTACTGTTTGGTAGCTGTGGGTCGTAAGCCATATACAGATAACTTAGGTTTGGATAAAATCGGAGTTGAAACTGATGACAGAGGTCGCATACCTGTAGAAGACCATTTATTTTGCAAAGACAAAGACGGAAAAAAAATTGACAACATCATCGCCATTGGAGATGTTATCAAAGGCCCTATGTTGGCGCATAAAGCGGAGGAAGAGGGCATGTATGCCGCAGAAGTATTAGCCGGTCAAAAGCCACACATAAATTATCTATTAGTACCGAGTGTTGTCTACACCTGGCCGGAAGCTGCGGGTGTCGGATATACCGAACAAGAATTGAAAGAGCAGAAAAAATCTTATAAATCGGGTACATTTCCTTTCAAGGCCAGTGGTCGTGCAAGAGCCAGCGGAGATATTGACGGACTCATAAAAGTACTTGCAGATAAAGAAACAGATGAAATCTTAGGTGTACACATGATTGGCCCCAGAGTAGCTGATTTAATTGCTGAGGCTGTTGTAGCTATGGAATATCGTGCTTCAGCAGAAGATATCGGTCGTATTTGTCATGCTCATCCAACCTATACAGAAGCTTTTAAAGAAGCTTGTCTTGCGGCTACGGATAACCGTGCACTACATATGTAGTTTGTAGTGTTTTTTCAAACTTTTATTTAAAAAGTGCATCTTTACTGCTTTCTGTAATGCTGACGATAGGAAGCATCTCTGTATATGCATAGTAACAGTTGATTGATAGGTAGATAGGTGTCTGAGCGGAGTCGAAGTCAGCGGACTAGAAATTATGCAAAATCTAACTTAAGAAACAGCCTTATAACATTGAATGCCAGCCGGAGGCTGATCAACACTTACGCTCGCGAGACGCAGAGCGAAATCGGTCTCTAAATTAATACGGAGACTCTTCGCTACCACTCAGAGTGACAACTGATTTCAGGGAGCTCCCTCTACATTTTCCATTTTCCATCAAAAAAAATCGCGGCTGAAATTCCTCCTTGACCCGCAATGCTTTCACTTGCTAAATAAAAAAAACACCAATGCACCTATCCGAGGAGGGAAATTTGAGCGGCAAACTTCTTGGAATTTGGTCTTCTTGGGACTTTTTCTGCTTTTTATCAAGAAAAAAGATTAAAGAGAAAAGGATGTATTCTCGTTTTTAATAAAGGTTTTTTA
>REEL01000094.1 GCA_007695095.1 Chitinophagaceae bacterium
ATAATACAGCTAATTGGTCAACTTTCAGTGGAGGACCCGGGGGAGCATCTGTTCCCGGACCGGGTAACACAGCTGTATTTAACGGCAATGGAATTGGAAATTGTAATGTTAATCAGGCAGTTAATGTTGCTCGTTTGATAGTGAATGATACCTATACCGGTACTATTAACCACAATAATTTTGTGTTTACAGTGTCAGGACCTATAGGTGCAGTAATAAATGGAGGGACATTTTCCGGTGGAACCGAAAGAATAAATGTTGTAGGCCCGCTAACTATAGATGGAGGTAACTTTATTTCAACTTCCGACACCTTACGATTGAGCAGTAATTTTTCTTTGTTGAGCGGTTCATTTAATCATAATAACGGTGCTGTAAGGATTACGGATGAAATTACTATTAATGCCACCCCAAACTTAGATTTTTTTGACCTTATTTTACAACCAATAACTGCTAACGCTATATTTCAGCTTAATACCGATATAAATATTTTAAACAATCTTGTTTATAACGGTATTTATGCTATTGCATTTGATGGAGATGACATCTTCCATTTTGGAGACACCTATCTACTTTCATCGAATGCTTCGAATTTAAATTTCGGGAACTCTACTATTCACTTTGTTTCAAGTAGCGACCAAACAATTTTTGGTACGACAGCTCCATTATTAGCAAAATTAGTTAATGTACATATAAACAAACCGGCCGGTTCACTAATAGTTCAGGATTTTGTGAGTTTAGGGTGGGAAAAGGATTTTATGTATACTTCAGGTACACTAACAGGTCCCGGAACATGGTATTTTTTTAGAAATGTTTCTGTTTCCGGTATTCCATTTGAGATAGAAAATGTTGCGTTTTCATCTCAGGGGTCTAACTCATCTCATGCTATCAACACTAATTTTACAATTACTAATGAATTGACGTTAACAGGTAACCAACCTTTAAGTCTAAATTTAGGAACCATCTTTTTAGAAGGAGACTTATTTTTGGAGTATACTTCCGGAAATGGAGGTGGAAGCGGTACCGTAGTTTTTTCCGGAACAGGAAATCAAACTTCAAACTCAGCAGTTGCTCCAGGTATAAGCAGATTGCCAAATGTTACCATAGATAAACCGGCAGGAAATTTAGAGATTATTGGAAATACTTCTATCGCAGGAACCTGGGAGTATGTGCAGGGAGATATTATTGGAAACGGATTCGTGTTTTTTGCATCTGCAAATGATATCAATGGCCCCAATCACATAATCCCGAACATTGGTTTTGCTGCCCGAACGGGTAATGCAACTTTTAATGTAAATGCTGATATAACGGTACCGGGTAACTTCAGTAATGAAGGTTTTAACAGAATTACACTTGAAGGGGGCAATATTTATGTGAGTGGAGATGTATTTATAAACAATACAAGTGCCAGCCCGAATGCGGGTGGTACAACTAATCTGCATATATTGGGTAATACAAATCAGTCTTTCATTAGTACAGTTGAATACTCCAGAGGGAAATTACCCAATGTAATAATAGATAAACCGGCAGGAACTTTGACTCTAAATGATACTATTGCAATTGGTGGAAGTTTTGATTATTTCAATGGAACCGTAGATGCCATAAGCGGAAACTCCTTTGTTTCTTTTCATACATTACCGGGTTATATAAACGCAACTACCGGAACTAATTCACTTTTGTTTAATGATGTAGATATAGAAGGTACACCGGAGATGATTAGTGATTTACATATTAGTAATACGATAAATTTCAGAAACAACAGACTTCGTTTAAATTCAAATCGCTTAGTCATTTTTAATGATGACCCAAATGCTATATTAAGACAAAACGGACATATTGCCAGCGAAACTAATGATATTGCAGGCTATGGTGAGGTAGAATGGTTTATCGGTGATGGAATTCCCGGTCAAACCTATCAGGTTCCTTTCGGAGCCTTGGGATCTACTGCTTTTTTTCCTTTAAATTTTGAAGTAACAAATGCCGGTTCTTCTACAAATGGTTCATTTGTTTTTGCAACTTACCCTACGGATGTTACGCAAAACCCTAATAACAGACCTTTCCCAACGGGAGTAAATAATACAGAAGATTTTACCGGAGCTGAAGCCGCTGAAAAATTTGTTGACAGATATTGGATTATAGAGCCTCAGAATTATACGAGCTTGCCGGAGAAAAATGTCACTTTTACATACAGAGATTCAGAATGGGATGCTATTGGAGGTTCTACAAATAGCATCAATGAAGCAAACTTAAAAGCAGTTAGGTGGGATGCTTCTAATAACTTTTGGACACAACCTTTTGGCACCGTAAATACAGCATTAAATCGGGTTACGGCAAACGGTATAGATGAATATGGAGTATATAGCCTTGCAGATATCATTATTCCTGAATTTAATATTTCTTCAACAGATACTATAATCTGTGCAGGGGATTGTGTTGATTTTTCACCTATTGTTCCGGCTATTTACAGTCCAACAGGTTACTCATGGTCTTTCCCGGGTGCCGCTACAACTTCTTCCACACAGCAAAATCCGACAAATATTTGTTTTAATGCTGCCGGCTCCTATGATGTAATTCTCACTGTGGAATTTCCTAATGGAGAGATTACAACTACTTTCGAAGATTTTATAACCACTTTCCCTAACCCGCTTGCAGATGCCGGAACTTCTCAAACAGTATGTCAGGGAGGTACCGTAACCCTAAACGGAAGCGGTGGGGTTTCTTATAGTTGGAGTCCCGGAAATTTATTGAATGATTCTACTTTGCAAAATCCACAGGCAACAGTTTTTAATACAACAACTTTTACATTAACGGTAACGGATAATAATGGCTGCCAGAATACAGACGATGTTATTGTGAATGTTACTCCTTCTACACTTGATATAGAATTAACAATTATAGATTCTGTCAGCTGTAATGGAGATAATGATGCTACTGTTCAGGCAGTGATTAGTGGAGGTACAGCACCATTTGATTTAACATGGTCAACCGGAGATGTGGTAAATGGAACCACTAACTTAACTCATACTCTAAGTGGTTTAGGTGCCGGAAATTTTGATATTTTTGTTACTGATGCTCAACAATGCGGAGCAACAGATGATATAGACATAACTGAACCGGATTCATTGATAGCAGAAATTCTGAATTTTACTGATGTAAGTTGTAATGGATTAAATGACGGAAGTGCGACAGTTGATATTTCCGGTGGAACAGCCCCCTATGATATTCTTTGGTCTGATATTCAGCAAACTCAAACAGCAACTAATTTAAGTGCCGGATTATATACTGTTGATATTACGGACTTTAATGGTTGTCAAACTACAGCTGATGTAGTTATATCCGAACCGGCTGAGCTTGTTGTTACTGAAGGAGATATTACGGATGTTACTTGTCCGGGAGATAATGACGGAAGCGCCTCGATAATTGTAAGTGGGGGTAACGGTCCTTATGTATATGAATGGAGTGACGCACAAACTGATAGTATTGCTATAAACCTGACAGCAGGTAACTATACCGTAACGGTAACAGATGCCAATCTTTGCGAAGAAATTTTAAATGTTGTAGTTGGTTCTCCGGATCCAATAAACATAAGCGTTTTGGCGACTGATAGTGTAAGTTGCTTTGGTTTGTCTGATGGAAGTGTAACAGTAGATGCAAGTGGAGGTCAAGGTGGATTAACTTATAGTTGGAATGATAGTGGTAATCAGACCGGTGCTACAGCCTCAAATTTACCGGCAGGAAGTTACACAGTAACCGTAACAGATCAGGAAGGCTGTTTTGATACATTAAGTGTTTCTGTATTTGAACCTCTTGCCCTTTCAGCAAGTTTGGTGAGTACTTCAGATTTGACTTGTTTTGGTTCAGATGATGGTGAAATAGAAATTAGTATAACAGGTGGTACTCAACCCTATGCTGTCTTATGGGATGATCCTGCCGGACAAAATACAACTACAGCAACCTCATTGGAAGCAGATACTTATACAGCTACTATAACAGATACGAATGGTTGTCAAACAACTATTTCAGGGACTGTAGCCTCCCCTGATTCTTTAAATGCTCAAATTACCAATCAGGTAAATGTATCTGTGAATGGATTAAATGATGGAAGTGCAACGGTAACCCCGACGGGAGGTGTTTCTCCTTATTCTTATTCCTGGAATACAACTCCTCCACAAGCGGATTCTACAGCTATTGATTTACCGGCAGGCACATATACAGTGACTGTTACGGATGCTAATGGCTGTACAGACACCGCATCGGTTATAATAAGTGAGCCACCACCATTAATAGTTGATGTTACAGATACTGTTATGGTAAGCTGTAATGGTTTTGCTGATGGAAGTGCAACAGTTACTCCGGTCGGTGGAGTGGAACCTTATACATATACATGGAATACTACTCCTGTTCAGAATGACTCAATAGCAGTGAACCTTACAGCCGGAATTTATGAAGTAACAGTGGTTGATGATAACGGAGTTACAGCAATTGTTCAAGTTGAAATTACTGAACCTGATGCAATAAACTTAACTACAATTTCCGAAGATATTAGTTGTTTTGGAGATAATAACGGAGTTGCCGAAGTGGTTCCTTCCGGTGGAACAACTCCTTATACTTTCTTATGGGATAACATTGAGACAACTGCAGAAATAACAAATTTAGCGGGAGGAACTTATACAGTAATCGTTACTGATGCTAATCTTTGTGAAGACAGCATTAGTGTTACTATAGCTGAACCGGCAGAATTAACAGCTTCAACAATAACTGTTGATGACGTTACCTGCTTCGGCTTTAACAACGGCTTAATTATTACTGATATTGAAGGCGGGACCTTACCATATAATTATGATTGGAACCATGACCCGGCATTAAATGACAGTATTGCAGAAAATTTAATAGCAGGAAATTATAACTTAACAGTTACTGATTCTAATGCATGTGTTACAACTTTAAATGTTGATATTAATGAACCGTCTGAATTGATTTTGAGTATTGGAGATATTAGTGATGTTTCCTGTGGAGGTTTAAGTGACGGAAGTGCCTCTGTGATAATTAGTGGAGGTGTTCAGCCTTATTCTCCTGTATGGAATGATCCACCTTCAACAACAGATTCTGTTATAAGTGGTGTGCCTGCCGGTATTTATACTGTGATAGTTACAGATGGTAATGGATGTGTAGATTCACTGGACTTTACAATTACAGAACCACCTGTGTTAAGTGTACAAATTGACAGTGTCTCTGATATTTCTTGCTTTAATGCCGGAGATGGAGTAATTTATTCCACAGTACTTGGAGGTTCTTCTCCATATACTATAGCCTGGAATGACCCGGCAACGCAAGATACTGAAATTGCATCTAATTTAGATCAGGGCACATATACTATCACAGTTATAGACGATAACGGCTGTCAGGCGACAGATTCTGCTTCTATAGCTGAACCGGATGAATTGATAATAAATTTACTTAGTTTGCAGGATATTACTTGTAGTGGCTTTACTGACGGTAGTATTTCAGTCGAAGTGCTGGGAGGAACAGCGCCTTATACATACGCGTGGGATGATTCGGCTTTACAAGATTCCAGTACTGCCGTGAATCTGGGAGATGGAATATATACTTTGACAGTAACAGATGATAACGGATGTACTGAAACTTATACAGACACGATAACTGAGCCACAAACTTTAGATATTGTATTACTTAGTCAGGATAATGTTAGTTGTGGTGGCTTGAGTGATGGAAGTGCAACTATCGGGGTAACAGGAGGCACATTACCATATACTTATTTATGGGACGATGCATCTGCAACAGCAGATTCTATCTTGACGGGAGTACCGGCAGATACATATACAGTTACTGTAACGGATAGTTCCGGTTGTTCGGATACTTTCCAGGTAACAATTACTGAACCGGATCCGGTTGCAGCTTCAATAATCGATAGTACAGATATCAGTTGCTTTGGTGCAAATGATGGCTTTGCTGAAGTTTTAGCATCCGGAGGTTCCGGTATATATACTTATAGTTGGGATGATCCTTTATTTCAGGATAGCACTGTAGCAATAAATCTGGCTCCGGGTGTTTATACGGTAACAGTAACAGATGATAATAATTGTGAAACAACGGCTAGTGTTCAGATTAATGAACCGGATAGCTTAGTGGCATCAATTATAAACTTTACGGATGTAAGTTGTTTTGGACTGGAAGACGGAACCGCTGAAGTGGGGGTTACCGGAGGAACAGGGCCTTACAGCTATGCATGGTTATTAGGCCAAACGGATTCAGTAGTAAACGATCTTGCACAAGGTGCATATACAGTAACTGTCACAGATGCTAATGGATGTACCGATAATGCACAGGTAATCATTAGTGAACCATCAGCTGTTCTGGCATCTATAATTGAAACGCAAGATTTAAGTTGTTTCGGAGCGGATGACGGCTCTGCAACTATTGCTGTTTCAGGTGGTACTACATCAACCGGCTCTTTTACATATCAGTGGAATGACCCGGATGCTCAGTTTGATAGCATAGTTTTCAATTTACCTTCGGGTGCATGGGAAGTAGTCGTTTCTGACGATAATAATTGTACGGATACATTAACGGTTAACATCAGTGAACCCGATAGTATTTTTATAGATGTTCTGAGTATAACAGATGTTAGTTGCTTTGGATTGTCGGATGGTTCTGCTTTAGTTGAAGCTACCGGCGGTATCGGATCTATCGTATATGTTTGGTCTGATCCTGATTTAACACAAGGTTCATTATTGGATAGTGTTTCTGCAGGAATATATACCGTTGTTGCTACGGATAGCAATGCTTGTTCTAATAGTTTGGAGGTAGAAATTCAACAGCCCGGATTTTTTGATGTAGAAATTACTGACTTTGCGGGAGTTACTTGCTTTGGGTTTAATGATGGTTTTGCTGTAGTCACCCCAAGTGGTGGTGTTCAACCTTATACATATGAATGGAGTGATACCCAAACAGATTCAGTCGCTTCAAACTTACTTGCAGGCCAATATACAGTTCAGGTTACTGATGATAATAATTGTACTTTAACAGATACCGTCACTATTCCGGAACCGGATGAATTGACAGTAAACATTGATAGCTTTACAGACATTACTTGTTTTGGTGCTGACGATGGTACTGCTCAAACGCTGGTAAGTGGTGGAAGTCAACCTTATACTTACAACTGGACAGATCCGATGTCGCAAACAACGGCTGATGCAGTTGATTTACCTGCAGGTACTTTTTCTGTTTTCGTTTCTGATTCAAGCGGCTGTCAGGCAAGTAGCTCCGTCACAATTGCTGAGCCGGATGAAATCGTAATCAGTTTAACTAGCAAAGAGGATGTTAGTTGCTTTGGCTTGACAGATGGTTCTGCAACGGTATCTGCCAGCGGTGGAACCGGAACCCTTAATTACAACTGGATGCCGGGTAACTTAAGCGGACCTTCTATTGATAATTTAGCTGCCGATACATATACACTTACAGTAACGGATGACTCAGGCTGTACAGAAACTCTGGAAGTGGAAATTGAAGAACCGGGTGAAATAGTAGCTGATGTGAGCATATTGGAGAACGCAAGTTGCTACGGAGGTCAGGACGGAGAAGTAGAATTAACAGTAAGCGGTGGTGTATTCCCTGTAAGCATTGCTTCTTCAACGGGTGATACTATTCAATTTACTTCAAATTCTACACATGTATTTTCTAATGTTGCTGCCGGTAATTATCTGGTTGTGATAGTAGATAATAACGGATGTACAGCAAACACGAACTTCACTGTTGGAGAAAAAGATAATCCGGATATAACAAATACTATTGTTGAGAATGCCACTTGTAGCGATGAGAATGGGACTATAACAATAGAATTGGGTGGAGCTTCTGCACCATATACCTTTGACTGGTCTCATGATCCGGCATTAAATAACCAGATAGCCGATTTACTGGCAGCCGGTAGTTATCAGGTTACTGTCACTAATGACTTTAGCTGTGATACGATACTTAGCTTTGACATAATAGATGAAGAAGCACCGGTAATATCTGCTGTAGATATGAATCCTTCACTTTGTGGAAATGATAATGGCGTTATTAGCTTAACGGTTGATGGTGGAACCGGAGACTTAAACTATAACTGGGGATCCGGATTAAATAATTCGCCGGTAATAAGTAATTTGGAGCCGGGAGATTATGAAGTAATCATTACAGATGAGAATGGGTGTACTGAAACAACATCAGTTTCGGTTACCGAGATTGATGCACCTTTTGTTAGCTTATCGCCGGCATCTCCTGATACTATAATTCCGGGAGCTAGTGTACAAATTGAAACAGATGTGAACAGTTTCAGCACAGATATAGTATATAGTTGGGAACCATCAACAGGCTTGAGCTGTACTGACTGCCCTGATCCTTTAGCTACTCCTTCAGCAAATACAACTTATGATTTAATTGTAACAGATGTTGAAACGGGATGCTTTACAATAAGTCAATTTGCGATAATAGTAAAAGATGAAATCTTTATACCGAATGCAATCACACCAAATGGTGATGGTATAAATGATAGCTGGAACATAAGAGAACTACGTTTCTATCCCGATAATGAAGTGGTTATTTTAACAAGATGGGGAGATGAAGTTTTCAGAAGAGCTCCTTATGATAATAGTTTTAATGGTACTTACAGCGGTAGAGATTTACCGGAGGGAACCTACTATTATATTATCAGATTAAAGGCTACCGGAGAGGTATTAACAGGCCCTCTAACAATTTTAAGATAATAAAACCAATAAGATGTTTAAAAATATTTTTGCACTAGTTATCGTCTCAATTATTTTCATTTCTGATATTCAGGCACAGCAATTTCCAATATTCAGCCAGTACAGGGAAAATAGTTTTGTATTAAACCCTGCCGTTGCCGGATCCAATGATTATCGTATGATATCATTGTCATACAGAAATCAGTGGACGGGAATAAATGAGTCTCCGCAAACACAAAATGCGACTTTTAGAACGCCAATTCATCGTTCAAATCTTGGTATTGGAGTAAATATTGTAAATGATCAGACCGGACCAACGGGATTTACCGGGATTAATCTGGCGCTTGCATACCATTTGGGTATGACAAAATTGAATCCGTTCAGATATCCTACATTTATCCGTAATAGCCGGTTGTCATTCGGCTTGTCTGCTTCTTTTATACAATATCGCTTAAATGCGTCAGAGCTTTCTTTAGATATGCCTAATGACCCGACTATTTTTGAAAATAATGAATTTCGTTTATTGCCAAATGCCGGTTTAGGGTTTTACTATTATTATAGTGATAATTTCTTTTTGGGCTTTTCTGTACCTCAGGCAGTACCTTATAATATGCTTTTCATAGGAGATGGGGGAGAAGCAACACTAAAAAGAGTAATTCATTATTATACTGTTTTGGGAGGTTCAATCAACTTCGGCACTCAGGATGAGTTTAAAATACAACCAATGGTTTGGTACAGAGCCTTACCAAAGGCACCAAATCAGTTAGATGGTTTGATCCGCTTTAATTATGATGACTTGGTTTGGATAGGCGGTGGTTATCGTACGTCCGGAACAGCAATTTTTGAGGCAGGTTTTATGATTGCCCAGTTGGTTTCTTTGGGCTATTCTTATGATTTGGGTCTGACAGATGTTAGCAGTGTTTTGGGAAGTACTCATGAGATTACACTTTCTTTCCGTTTTGGTGATATTTCTGAATTTCAGCATGGTTTGAGATATTACAGAAGATAATTTATCATCTGTTTCAATAGTTGATTGCTGTGTTAAGTGTTCAAAGTGAAATCTTATAACCAAATGAGAACAGTAAATATCAAACCGGTTTACTTCCTGATGAATGTGTAGAGTTTTAATTCAACCGGTATTGAGTTTATGAAAAAAGTGTTAATACTTGCATATGATTTTCCTCCTTACGTTTCTGTAGGTGGGTTAAGGCCTTTTAGTTGGTTTAATTATTTGTCTGAAAATGGATTGTATCCTGTTGTGGTTACCAGACAATGGAGTAATAAGCATGGAAATTATTTAGATTATGTTTCGCCGGGGTTTTCTAAAGAAGTAGTTGTAGAAGAATCGAATACCGGCACAATCTTAAGATCCCCCTACAAACCTAATTTGGCAAATCGTTTATTATTAAAATACGGTGAAAAGCGGTTTAACTTTTTAAGGAAATTAGTAACTCTGTACTATGAACTGATACAGTTTTTATTTTTCACCGGAACTAAATCTAAGTTGTTTTATGCTGCGGATAGCTATTTGAAAAAGAATAAAGTAGATTTAATTATTGCTACCGGTACCCCACATATACTTTTTAAGTATGCCTCAAAACTGAGTTCAAATTATGACATACCCTGGGTTGCCGACTACAGAGATCCTTGGTCTCAAAGCAGATCCAGAAATACAAATTGGTTTTTAAAAAAGTGGAATCCTTTTTTTGAAAAAAAGTTCTTAAAAAATGTTTCTGAAATAACAACCGTTTCACCTCTGTTTGAAGAAAAAATTAAAGAACTTATTAAGGATAAAAAAATAAGCATAGTTACAAATGGGTTTGACCCTGAGGCTATGGAAAAGGTTAAAAATATAGACCAACAAAGCGAAAAGCTTAAAATAGCTCATGTCGGAACAATTTACTTTTATCATCCTATTGAAAAGTTTTTATCGGCAGTAAATTCTTTTTATGAAAGTAAACTGAATATAGATTTTGAGATTAACTTTTATGGACTTAGTAAAGAAAATGAATTGACAGATTTAATAGAAAAGAAGTTCCCACTATTAAAAAAGGTCGTTTTTGTACACCCTAAATTATCGAACTTAGATCTTTTAAAAGTGATTTCTAAGCATAATATCTTATTATTGTTTAATAATTATGCAAAAATAGGAACAAAGATATATGACTATATTGCATTAAAAAGATTGGTTTTGTTTTGCTTCTCTGAAGAGTCAGTGGAAAAAGTAACTGAATACCCTTACTATATAGAAAGTGATGACCATAAATACAATCCACAGATTGAACTTTTGTTAAAAACAAATTCAGGTTTGATAATTAAAAATTCAAAGGATTTGGTTGAGAATCTCCATAAACTGCATGATGAATTTAAAAGCAAAGGTGAGATATCTTGTAATTCAGTGAATATAGATGAATTTTCAAGAAAAAACCAAGCACGAATTTTAGCAGACCGAATGAAAAGTATTATTTCCACTCACCAAAGTAAATGACGCTTTAACATGACTTACTTTATAAATAATCTTAAGAGATTGTATTCAAATTTAAGGAACTCTGAAGTGCATGTTCAGGCAAAGCTTGATGAAATTAAGCCTGTTCCGGATATAGCTCCTTTTTACGTAAAAAAAATAGATTTAAATAATTCAGATGAAGTGGCTTCCTGGGTAGAAGTTATGAATGATGCGTATGATGATTCAGAAATTAATTTAGAGCAAGCGCTTAATCTGCTGACTAAGCATCATTTTCTGGACGATACAGAAACCTTTTTGGTTTTTGATGAAAATAAAGTTATTGCATCTGTGTCTACGGGTATTTACAGAAGTAATAAGCAATATGGTGGAGTATTCAGGTTATCTGTCAGAAAGGATTATCAGGGAAAAGGCCTGGGGAAATTTATAATTTTGCATGGTTTTCATCATCTTAAAAACAGTGGGATTAAATACGGAGAATCAGTTATTACATCTTATAGAGAAACCTCTATTATCACTCATTTTAAATGTGGGTTTAAGCCACAGTTTGACCCTTTAAAAATTATACACAAAAACTCAAACTACAATAGAAATTTTATACAGCGATTCAGGGCAAACAAAGCCTTGAAAAGTGCAATGAAAATTTATTCAGCTAACTCAAGATAAGTATTACTTTTGTCTTTGATCTTTAGAATCAGCATAAAATACAAATATGAAGAAAAATAATTCCCTGAACCCGGTTGTTGTTTTGGGAGCCGGAATTAACGGTTTAGGCATTATAAGAAGTTTTGAAAAAACCCCGATTCCGGTAATTGCAATGAGTTGGTATAAAGATTATGGTATGAGCTCCAGGTTTTGTACTTATGAAATCTGCCCAAATCCTCTGCAAGAAGAGCTTTTAATAGATTTTTTAGTAGAATACGGTGAAAAAAGTGAACAGAAAATCATTCTTTTTGCAACCTCCGATCTTTTTTTAATGCCTGTTATTAAGTATAAAGAAAGGCTTACAGAAAAGTTTATCATTCCTGTCTGCGATTGGTCAAAATTATCCCCTCTAATTGAAAAAGAATTTTTGTATTCCTTTGCTGACAAACATGATATTCCAAGTCCAAAGACAATCATCGTTAAAAACATAGCAGACTTTGATGGAATTGCCGATAAAATGATGTTTCCACTTATTATTAAACCTTCCGTTAATATCACTTTTTCTCAACAACTCGGTGAAAAGGCTTTTATAATAAGTGATAAAAAAAGCTTAGAGGAGCTTATAAAAAAAATAGCAGCAACAGATTTGTGTAAGGATGGTATTGTTGTTCAGGAATACATACCGGGAGAAGTCACTGATTTGTACACTATTACCAGTTATGCAAATAAAAACAGTGAAATTATTGGTTACTCAATTGGTCATAAAATAAGGCAATACCCCCCACAAACAGGAACTATAGTTTCCGGAAAAATTGAACATGTAGAAGAAATTTATACAAATGCCGATAAGTTGATAAAAGCCGGTGGTTTCTATGGAATTTCTAACATTGAATTTAAAAGAGATGCAAGAGACAATAGTTATAAATTAATGGAGATAAACCCGCGTACAGGCGTTTGGAACTCATCGGCTCTGGCATGTGGGGTGAATTTGCCATTAATGGCTTATCGGGACGCTTTAGGAGAAAAGGTGGAAAAAGAATTTAATAAAGAAGCCAAATTGGTATGGCTCATTTTGCCTTTGGACTTTTATTATGCACTTTGGGGTTATAAAATAAAAGGATATCCGGAAGCATCAATAAGCTTCAGGCAATGGTTACGCTCTTTAAAGGGTAAAAAAGTAGAAGCAACCTTTAAGTGGAATGATTTTATCCCTTTCTTTAAAGGACTTTTATTGAAATTCAGATAGGATATGAATTCTAAAACACAGATATACTGCTTTCACAGAGTTTCGGATGAGTTTTCGCCGGCTTATCCTCCCATGCCCGTAGATGTCTTTAAAAAAGTTTGTAATTATATCGACAGAAACTACCTCGTAATACCCATTGAAGAAGTCAAAAAGGATTTCAGTTCCAAAAAAATGCGTGCTGTAATTACCTTTGATGATGCTTATTATGATTTCTATGAAAATGCACTTCCCATATTATCTGAGCTAAAAATGCCCGCTATACAACACGTTATTACTCACTCAGCGGATACCGGTGAAAGTTTTTGGACTCAACAACTAAATAAAATTATAGAGACATATTATTTTCAAAAGAAAAAACTTTCTATACCTGATTTTAATATTGAAGTTTTGCTGAATAATCCGGCAGAAGTTAAAAAAACAGCTATCAATGTATATTTAAAGCTATTGAATTTAAAGGATAAGGATAAGTATATCAAAGAAATGGAGTCGGGCTTAGATGAAAAAGTCTCTTTTACAAAAATGATGAATTGGAAAGAAATTAATGATTGCCTAAACTATGGAATTTCGATTGGTTCACATACACATACACATCCAACCTTGACTGAATTAAGCAGCGAGCAACTTCATTTTGAACTGCAGCATTCAAAGAAAATGATACTGGAAAACACAAATGTTGAAAATTGTCATTCGATTGCCTACCCAAATGGCCGGTATAATGAGGAGGTAAATAAAATTGCGGAAAGTTGCGGCTATAAATTTTTGCTGACAACAGAAGCCAAATCTGTAGAAAAGTCAGAAAAAGAAAACCTTTTACCAAGATTTGATTTGTACAATAACGAGTGGTGGAAACTAAGGTTAAGGTTATCTGCCTATAAACTTTTGTATTAGGCGTATTTTATTGAATATTAAGAGTGTTTTACCTCAAAGTTCTCTAAGTATTTTACAATCGTATATTTAATTATTATAAAACTAAATTTAACGGACTAATAATTATCTTTGGGGCTATAAAGTGCATCTATGAAAATTGCTGTTTTAGGAGCAGGTAATGGTGGTCAGGCAATGGCCGGACATTTTTCACTTCTCGGTTTTAAAGTAAACTTATACAATAGGAATATTACTAAAATTAGAGAAATACAAAATACAAAAGAGATTCGTGTAATTGGTGAAATTAACGGTCTGGCATCAATTGATATGGTTACGGATGATATAGAACTTGCCGTAAGAGATGTTGATTTAATAATGGTTACGACTACGGCAGATGCACACAGCGATATAGCAAATAAATTAGCCCCTTTTTTAAGAGATAATCAAATAATTGTACTCAATCCCGGTAGAACTCTTGGAGCAATTGAGTTTTCACATATAATAAGAAAAAATTCAACTAAAAAAGTCTTTATCGCTGAGGCACAAAGTCTGATTTACGCTTGTCGTATTGAAAAGCCGGGGGAAGTAAAAATAATTGGAATAAAGGACCGTGTCTTTTTCTCAGCATTCCCGTCTACAGATACAGATTATGTTATAGAAAAATTAAATGCTGTTTATAATTGTTTCATTAAAGTAGAAAATGTATTGGTTACCAGCCTGGAAAATATTGGCGCCATACTCCATCCGGCAGTAGTTTTATTAAATGCTGCAGCAATTGAAAGAGGTAATTTGTTTTACTTTTATAATGATATGACTCCTTCTGTTTCAAAATTTATTTCAGACCTTGACAGGGAGCGACTTATGGTAGGTGATTCTTTTGGTATAAAACTCCATTCTGTTTCAGATTGGGTTTCTTATGCATACGGAAAAGTTAAAGGGGAAAATTTAAATGAAAAAATGCAAAATAATCCGGCTTATTATAAAATTCAGGCTCCTGATAAGTTGAATAGTCGTATGTTGATGGAGGATATTCCAACCGGTGTTTTGCCGATAATTGAACTCGGAAAATTATGTAACTTAGAGCTCCCGCTATTAAATGGTGTTTTGCATATTACGCAATCTGTATTGAGTTGTGATTTTCGTTTAAAAGGTAGAACATTGGAGAATATAGGCCTTGGGAATATTTCAAAAGAAGAGTTGCTAAAAATTTTATAAAAATGCATATTAAGGTAGACCATAATGAGGTTTTTGGTTTCATAAGACCATTTCAGGATATTCATTCATTAGGAATGTCAACAGTCGGAAGGTTGCTGGAAGATTGTGGATTTACCGTACATCAGGGCGATGGAGAAATAGCAGAGGCAATTTCCAGAATAGCAAAAGCCGAAAACATTTCTCTGCTGTTGAATTGGATAAATAAAAATAGGATTACCAGACTGGGATTTAGTTATCGATTAGACCCTCAGGATGCAAGGGTAAACTTCGGCAGAGTTTTTCACTTACTGAAAGACTATAAAGCTTTTTCTAATCAGGGCGGCTTGTTAAAGCAAGTTTATTTTGCCGGATTACCGGAAGCATGCAACGCTATTAAAAATGAATACAATCAGGAAATTCCTGTTTTTTATGGTGATGAAACACAGCTTGAAACTTTACTTAAAATAGGTATACCCGAACACAAAATTCCCAAAGAGATATATCAGGGCTCTAAATATGATGATGATTTAATGGCTTTTGCCGAGCAATTTATTGCTTCCGGACAGCATCATTTTTTTAATCCGCCTAAAAGAGAAACCTATCCCAATTTCGGGACTTTGAAAGATACATTAGCTGAGCGGGTGCGCTATAATAAAGAGGCCAAAAATTTACCACTTACGAGGGTACATGTGGGGCCTTACAATCCCAAATATAATGAAGCCAAAAAGGAGTTTAATTCCTGGTTAAAAAACCTTTCTGAATCCGGGTTTTTAGATATAGTTTCTGTAGGATCTTCTCAATTAAGTCAATCAAACTTTGGAGAAGAATGGGGCGATAAACCCAATGGAGGAGGGGTTCCCATAAATTCAGAAAAAGACCTGAGAGATATTTGGGAAGCTTCAAGACCTATGCTTGTAAGGACTTATGCGGGCACAAAAAATATACCTGAACTGGCAAAAATCTATGAAAAGAATATAAATATTGCCTGGCATGCGCTTTCATTATGGTGGTTTAATCAGATTGACGGCCGTGGTCCTTACCCGGTTAAGAAAAATTTAGAGCAGCATTTTGAAACTTTAAAAGTTATTGCAGCTAGTGGCAAACCTTTTGAGCCGAATATTCCACATCACTTTTCTTTCAGAGGCGGAGATGATTATTCTTATGTGCTTTCCTCCTATCTGGCAGCGATTGCTGCAAAGAAACTTGGGGTAAAATATATGGTTTTACAGGTAATGCTGAACACTCCAAAATCTACCTGGGGAGTTCAAGACCTGGCAAAAGCCAAAACCTTAATTAAGTTGCTGAGAGAATTGGAAGATAAAAACTTTAAAGTATTCCTTCAGCCCAGAGCCGGATTAGATTATTTTTCTCCGGATCTCGAAAAGGCCAAAATACAGCTTGCAAAAGTTTCGGCAATGATGGACGATATTGAGCCTGATAATGTTACAAGTCCCGATTTAATACATGTGGTGAGTTACTGTGAAGCCGTGAAGCTTGCAACTCCACCATTTATCAACGAAAGTATACAAATTACGTTAAGTGCAATTGCAGAATACCGAAAGCAGAAAAAATCCGGATTAGTGGATGATATGAAGCAAAATAAAGAGGTGATAGAAAGAACAGATGACCTTTATCGAACAGTAAAGTCTATAGTCGGAATTTTGGAGAAAAATATTCTTGATTTGTATACGCCCGAAGGCTTTTATCAGGTTTTTAAAAAAGGAGTGATGCCGGTTCCATATCTTTGGGAAGGAAGAGAAGAGTTTAAAAATGCAATTAAATGGGACACCCGATTAGTTGATGGTTCCGTAAAAGTTGTAGATGAAAAAGGTAAGCCGGTCGAACCGGTGAAAAGGGTGGAGAATCTTTTTAAAAATTGATTTTGAAAATGCTTTATGTAAAGCAAGCTTGCATATAAATTTTATTGAGTCATTAAAAACCCCATACAGATGATTTCAAAAGATCAGCAGACTTTGTTTCGTTCTCAATTGTTTCGTCACCTGGATGGGATAGTTACTATTCCAATTGCAGTGGCTTTGTTTAAGGCGGGTGTAACAGATTATATTTTAGAGAAAAAGAAGGTTACCCTTTCAGAATTAACGGATAGGTTTAAAGCTAATGAAGGTTATCTGAATGTGGCTTTACGTACTTTTTGCTCACAAAATTGGCTACAGCAAGAAATAAATCATAGAAATGGTGAAATTCATTTTACAACGAATGAACACTCAGCTTTTGCCTTTGGATTAATTTCAAAATATGAGCAAATTGCAAAAATGCCGGCTCTGTTCAATCAATTGTTTAAGGCAGATAGCTTTAGTAATGAAATTTACCATACACTGAATTCTTTCTTTAAACAATATGAATTAGGCTTTTCTTTACCGAAAGCTAAGAACACTAATGAAGAAATGATTTTGGAACAAGTGTTTTTTCAATTGGAAGGGGCTATTGCAGGACCTCTGATTGTAAAACTTGGGATGGGAGATTTGTTTCATAAATACTTTATGGAAGCCTCATTTAGAGCAGAAGAATATCATGAGGATGCCGATAATTTTAAGCACATACTGGATTTCTTTACTTCTATTGGTTGGTTTTACAAAAAAAATCAAACATATCAATTCACTGCAAAAGGTTTATTTTTTGCAAAAAGAGCCAGTTCTTATGGAGTTACCGTTTCGTATTTGCCAACATTTGCCAAATTAGACGAGCTCATTTTTGGAAATCCTAATGTTTTAAAGAGCGGAGATGGTCAGGAGGAACTTCATGTTGACAGAGAAATGAATGTTTGGGGTAGTGGCGGAGCACATTCCGGCTATTTTAAAAATATAGATGAAATCCTGATAGATTTATTTAACAGGCCGATTAGTGAACAACCGAAAGGAGTATTGGATTTGGGTTGCGGTAACGGGGCTTTTTTGATACATATTTTTGATGTTATAGAAAAGAGAACGTATCGCGGGAAAGTACTTGATGAACATCCTTTACTTTTGGTAGGAGCAGATTATAATCGCTCAGCTTTAAAGGTGAGTAGAGCAAATCTTATTAAAGCAGATATTTGGGCAAAAGTAGTTTGGGGGGATATAGGTAAGCCGGATTTGCTTTCGGCAGAGCTAAAAGAAGATTATAACATTGATATGTCAGAGTTGCTAAATGTGCGAACCTTCCTTGATCATAACCGAATTTGGGAAGAGCCTGAAGTGATTACTGACAGAATTAGTACTTCAACAGGGGCTTTTGCTTCATCAGGAAAAAGAATTAGTAATAACAAAGTTGAAGATAGTTTACTGGAACATTTTAAAAAATGGCAACCATACATCAAAAAGTTTGGCTTATTATTAATTGAATTACATACCTTAAATCCTGAAATCACCTCAGCTAATATTGGGAAAACTCCGGCTACGGCTTACGATGCTACTCATGGATTTTCTGACCAATACATACTTGAAGCAGATGTGTTTTTGCGCATAGCTGAAGAAGCCGGGTTAAGACCTGATGAGCGTCTGATGGCAAAATTTCCCAATTCAGAACTGGCAACTGTAACAATAAATTTATTTAAAGGTATTTAAGCCAAGCGGATTTTCCTATGGGCACAGCCAAATCAATCAGGCGTATATCTATATCTTGAATCAGGAAAAACACCATAGCAAAAAAACGTTCAAAGAAGAATATATAGAGTTTTTGGATAAATTTGAGGTACCTTATGAAGATAGATTTCTTTTTGATTGATTAAAGTGAA
>REEL01000095.1 GCA_007695095.1 Chitinophagaceae bacterium
TTAGCAGATAATAAAAGGTTTGTGGTTGGTGATAACACGCAACCACGGCTAAAAAAAAGCGCTATCTATATTCAGAATGGGGTGAGTGCGTTTAACTAACCAAATAAACTTCTTAAAAAACCAAACCTTCCTTTCCCACTTAAACCTGAATTAAACATTTGACTTTTAACTTAAAAAAAATTAAGTACTCTTACAACATAATCAAGTAATCAAAAAATCCTTTAAAATCAAGGTTAAGACATTTCACGCCGTGGTTGGTGTTATCACGACCACCTTAAAAAGTTAAATATCTCTAAAATGTGTTTAAAAACCAAACCGGTCTTTTCCACTTAAATTGCAGAAAAATCCATACAAACAAAAAAAGGTTCCAAACGATTACCGTCTGAAACCTTTATCTTTTACTGTGGGTCCTACTGGATTCGAACCAGTGACCCCCTGCTTGTAAGGCAGGTGCTCTAAACCAACTGAGCTAAGGACCCGCTTTTCTGAATTGCTTGGCAAAGGTAAGATTATGATTAATTTCTTCAAAACTTTTTGCAAATATTTTTTAAAACATATTTTAATGCCTGTTTTTTGCGTTTCATACTTTAGATTTTGAATACAGTTGTTTAACTTAGTTACGGAATGCACCTTTTTAAAAAAATAAGTCTTATTGTCTTAGGTCTGCTCACTGCACTGACTGTGCTCCTGGCAGGTGTCATTTTTTTTAAAGGTGATTACATAAAAGCACAGCTTGTCAGCGCTATTAATGATCAAATTGATACTGAAATTTATGTTAAAAAAGGTATTCACATTGAATTTTGGTCTCACTTCCCCAATATAACCGTCAGTTTTAATGAAATTGAAATAAAAGAAAAAGCCCCCCTTGGCGACCGAAATTTCCTGAAAGCCGAAAAAGTAGAGTTCGTCATAAACATCTGGGACATCTTCCGAACTGATTATATAGTCCGACGGGTCATTCTGGAAAATGGAAAATTTACTTTTGAACAGTTCTCTGACGGAAGTCTCAATTATGATATTCTTAAAAAACAGGAAACGGAACAGGAAACAGCCGGTGATTTTAATTTAGATATTCGAAAAATTGAACTGAATAATATAGAAATTGACTATAAAGACAACATAAACAATTTTTTCATATCCACCGCCTTTGAAAAAAGTACGGTTTCAGCCCGCATGGATCAAAAGGAGTTTACCGCCTTCATAGATGCCGCTTGTTTGGTTAATCTGTTTGAAATAGATGAACACTCCTGGATAACAAGTGAAAACTTCAGCTTTAAAGGCGAAATCTTAATTAACACAGAGCTCAGAAAGTATCTCCTGAACGATATAAACATTCAATTTGCCGGTATAGATTTTAAGACGAGCGGAGAAATCTCTGCACCGACAGACAGCTGGTTTTTTGATATGAACATCTCTGCCGAAGCGGAAAAATTAGATGATTTGCAAAGCTATCTGCCCGAATATGTGCGTAATAACTTTGATGGCATAAACGGACACCTCAGCCTTGAATCAGTGATAAAAGGTGAGCTCAGCAGCGATAAAATCCCTGAAATAACGGCTGATTTTCGAGTTAAAGATGCCGCCTTTAAAAGCACCCTTTACCGTCAAAATATTGAAAAAATCACTGCTAACGGCAAATTCACTTCCGGAACTGCTATTGATTGCTCTTCCTGTGAGTTAAACGTAAATGACATTTCTTTTCAATGGGAAAATCAACGCCTGAGCGGTGGAGTGCAGGTCAAAAACCTGAAAAAACCGGTTATACAGGCTAATGCAAACGGGCTTTTATCACTTGAAGTTATCAATCACTTTGCCGACTTGCCTTACCAAACAAAGGGTAATTTAACTATTAGAGATTTTAAAATAACCGTACACCCTGAATTTTTAGCAACAAATATCGACAGAGCAATTCCTCAACTTTCGGGAGGACTTGATTTTCAAAATCTTACTTTTCAAAACGGCAATGAGAAACTAACTGCCGGCACCGTTCAATTAGCACTTAACAACCGCCAAATTGAAATCAAAAAAATGGTACTTAAAGATGCCTATCAGGATTTGGAAATAAAGGGAAACACCAATAATCTGATTAGTTATTTTGCTGCTTTCAACCCGGAAAGTAAAATTGCTGCAAACCCTACCTTCAACCTGAACATCAGCGGTAAAAAGCTGGATATAGAAAAAATTGCCGACTTTTTTAATGCGAGCCCGGGAAGTCAATCAGAAAATCAGGATGTAGTAGAATTTGATTTGTATGACTTCCTGAACTTTAGCGGGAGTATAACTGCCAACTTAAACCAAATCAAGTACGGAACCATCAACACTTCGGATTTTAAGGGAGATTTAAGAATGACATCACGACAGGCACGACTGAATAACTTTTCATTTAATGCTGCACGGGGAAGATTTACCGGAAATGCTGTTTTAAATGTCCGTAAAAACAATAATGTAGATATTGAAGGAAGTTTTCAGGCCAGAAATGTAAATATTCAACAACTTTTCAATGAATGCTATAATTTTGGACAGGAATTTATCACCGGAAAACACATTTCCGGTCTATTAGATACAGATGTTACCATAGGAAATTACTGGCGAAACGGTGAGTATGATCTTGACAGATTGACTGTAATCGCCGATTTAAACCTGAAAAACGGCCGCCTGATAAACTTTGAACCAATGGAGGCTCTCTCTTCTTACATACACACAGAGGAGTTAAAAAACATACAATTCAGCAATTTAAGCAACCATATAGAAATAGGTAACAGCCGAGTTTTTATTCCAGGGATGAACATAAATACCAATGCTTTTAAAATACATCTGGAAGGTATACACACATTTGAAAATGAAATTGATTATAATGTACGGGTAAACCTTTCTCATATTTTAGCAAACAGATACAAAAGCCGCAGAGTTTCCAGAGATTACTGGGAAGACACCTCAGAAGGAATTACTCTATTCTTAAGCATGAAAGGCATGGCCGATAACCCGGACATTTCTTACAATTCCAGAGCTGCCAGAGAAAAAATTGCCGAAGATTTCAGAAGACAGGGAGGCGAAGTTAGAAATGCTTTCAGAGGAGAACTGGAAGATTATGACCGTCGACGTGAAAACAGAGATTGGGAAACTGAAGCCGAACCCGAGTTCATTGATTGGGATTAATCGAAATTTTCTAAACAAAATATAAATCGTTTAGTATAATCATTTAAAATTCAAAAGTGTAAATTTGCTATAACATTTATAGCCGGCCTTTTTTAATGGATATATACAAACAGAAATATAATTTTAAGCTATTCTTAATTTTTTGTGCCGCAGGAATTGTGGTGCTTTCCATTTGGTACACCAACAATTTGGCCGGGAAAATCGCCTATGAGGAAAGAAAAAAAGCTGAATTGCTTGCCAGCGCTTACAAACAGCTGAATCAGGCTGATGAAAACACAGATATATCTTTCCTTTTTGAAGTAATAAAAAACAACGAATCACTATCTGTCATTCTTACAGACGAAGATGAAAACATTATTACCTGGCGAAATTTTGACAGCACCCGCGTAGCTTCCAATCCGGACTATTTAAAAGATGAGTTAAAAAGGATGATAGAATCCGGCGATCCCATTCAAATTGAAATTTCGCCCGGAATGTATAATTACATTTATTATAAAGACAGCTTTATATTAATTCAGTTACGCTACTTTCCTTACATACAGCTGGGAACCATCGCATTATTTCTTCTAATCAGCTACATTGCCTTCAGCAATACCCGTAAAGCAGAGCAAAACAAAGTTTGGGTAGGAATGGCAAAAGAGACAGCTCATCAGCTGGGCACTCCTATTTCGTCCCTTATGGCCTGGGTAGAATACTTAAAAAGTTTACCGGAAAGTGACCCAAATATGTACAATGAAATATCAAAAGATGTGGAAAGACTGGAGCTTATCAGTGAGCGCTTTTCAAAAATAGGATCCAAACCTGCATTCAAAGAAGTGCATCTTAGCTCCGGCATAGAAAATATGGTTCAGTATTTCACTAACAGAACATCTGAACATGTAAAAATAATTTTCAATAAAGAAAATGCTTACGAAGGCAATCTGAAACTCATGCCTACACTTTTTGACTGGGTGTTGGAAAATCTTATTAAAAACGCCATAGATGCCATGGAAGGAAAAGGAACCATAGAAATCAGCTCGGGTGAGGAAGATAATATGGTTTGGATTGAAATTAAAGATAGCGGCAAGGGACTACCCAGATCTAAGTTCAAAACTATCTTTGAACCGGGTTTCAGTACGAAAAAAAGAGGCTGGGGACTGGGGCTTTCCCTTTCCAAAAGAATCGTAGAAGAATATCATAAAGGAAAAATTTATGTTAAAAGTTCTATCTTAGGGGAAGGAACTACTTTTAGAATTAAACTAAAGAAAAATTGATGATTCGCATCCTGTTCTTTTTATTCTTTTTTCTTAACCTCACTTTGCTCAATTGTGTTTATGCAAGTGACACTTTAAAAATAGAAGTAAGGCAGGCAGGCAATAACCGTATCGTTGAAAATGCTTTTTTATATGCTCAAAACGGCAAAGTACAGGCTTTTTCAAATGAAAGCGGAGTGGCAAAACTACTTAACATTCAGCCCACAGATACAATTTTCTTCAGCCACCCTTCCTTCTATTCTGAAAGCATAAGTCAGGAAGAGCTTACCAAAACCGGGAACATTTTGTATGTATTAGAAAGAAATATTTTTCTGGATGAATTCATAGTAACCGCCGGAAAAAAAGACGAGCCGAGAGATTTAATTTCTAATGTTACCCGTATTCAATACAATCAATCTTTTTCTTTACAAGGGCATAATCTGAGTACTGAAATAGTAAAACAAAGTGGGCAACACCGGATTTTATACAATTCTCCCGGTGAAATCGAGCTGAATATCAGAGGTTTTTCAGACCATCGTTTGCTTACCTTAGTTGATGGCACCCGCACGGCTCAACCTGGCAGACCACATCAGGCTTATAAACTGATAAACCCTTTGTTAGTAGATCGGATAGAAACTGTTTTCGGACCGGGCTCGCTAATTTATGGCAGTGATGCAATTGGGGGTGTCGTAAATGTGATTACGAAAAAACCACGAATTCTATTAAATGACAAGCCTGAATTTAGTGGAGAGGCAATGATATCAGGTAATACCGCTAATCTGGAAAGTAATATCAGTGCCTTATTAAACAGCAGCTTCAAAAATACCGGATTGATAACGGCTTTTTCTTTTCAAAACTCTGAACAACACCAAAGTGGCAGCCGGCAAAATCCTTTTTATTCAGACTTTGGAAAAAATAATCAGTATATTTTCAGGCAAGACGACCGGGATTATATTGTAAATAACCCCTCCCCTTTTACATATCCAAACAGTAGTTTTCAGCAGTGGAACTTTGCACAAAAACTTAGGACTCAAATTTCTGTAAACCGCTTATTGGAAGCTTACTTTTATATTGCAGGTGAAGAAGAACACAATGCCTTAGGCCGCCTTCAGGAAAGATCTGAATCTCCTTTTAATCAGGACGGAGTATTGGAAGTTTTTGAAGATACCGGCTTTGTCAGCTATCCGGATACCAATGTGCAAAACCTTTATTTTGCTGAATTTTATCATAAGCCTACAGTTCAATGGATTGCCGGTATAAAATACGCAGACTCAGAGCCTTTTTTACCCGGGGATAATATGAACGTTCATATCAGCTTTCGTAAATCAGAGAACAATCAGTTTTTTCGATTGCTTAACAGCCCGGACATACATGGTTTTGAAAGTCAATTTATGGCTTTGCAGGCAAACTTAGATATGGCTACAAGCTTGACAGAAAGCTCTGACTTTTCCTATGGCCTCGAAGCAGATATTAATTTTACAGAGTCAGAAACTATTTCTGAAAGTATTGATAATACAGACATAGATGAGTTAAACTTTAGTTTCTATCCGGATGGGAAAAACCTGAAATACAGCCTTTCCGCATATATTCGCTACGATGTGGATTTGAGCTCAACACTCAGGCTCACTCAGGGGTTCAGATATAGTTTTATAAATTTTGAAAGCTTATACGATGAATACAGTATGCCTGTGTATAACAATAAAGAAATAGCTTACCGGCGTTCAGCATTTTCCGGAAGTTTTGGCATTTCTTACAGGCCTTCTTCAAACTGGAATTTTAATTTTACAGCCTCTTCCGGTTATCGTAGTCCAAACATAGACGATATTGCTAAAACCCATAGCCCGGCAGCCGGCATACTGATGATTCCAAATCCAATTTTAAAGCCTGAATATGCCTATAATGTTGAAACACGTGTCTTATTTAAACTCAGCGATCAATTACGGGCAGAGGCATTTGTTTATAATACAATCTTAAAAAATGCTATAGTCGTTCAAAATGTATCTCCCAACAATACAGATTCACTGCCTTATCTTGACAAGTCACATAAATTAGTTTCAAACGTAAATATTGGCACTGCCTATGTTAGAGGGGGCGGATATTCTGTTGAAGCAGCATTAACCCGGGATTTATTTGTAGAGTCTTATGGAAATTTTGCTGTAGGTTTCGACAGTGATTTTAATGAGCGCTTGCCGGGGATACCTCCATTTTATGGTTTAACAAGGGTTAACTACCGTTATGAGAAGTTTAATTTTTCAATTCGCTGGAATGTTCAGGCATGGAAGCCGTCAAATGAGTTTTCACCATATTTTCAGGATAATTTAACCTATGCCACAGCAGAAGGGAGTCCTGCTTACCATGTGTTTGATTTTGATGTCCATCGTCAGATCAATGATAAGCTGCGGGTATATGCCGGGCTGCACAATATAGCCGATGCACATTACCGTCCATATGGCTCCTCTATTAGCGGTATCGGTAGAAACTTAAGGCTTGGTTTGTATCTGAATTATTGAAGATTTTCAATCTGCCGGATGGCTTCATCAATAATATCAAAAACGTAGTGATACTCATCTACACTTTTTTCAAAATAAGTTCTTGAAGTTTTAAAGTTTTTAAGGGCTTCCGTGCGGTCCTCCTTATGCAGATTGAATCTGGCTTCATGAAAATATAAATTTCCCAGAGCTTCATCATTTCTGCGATGCACCCTTTTATTTCTTCTAAAAAAACGATTTAATCTTCTATACTCCTCAACCTTTAGAAAAGCCTGCAAAATATCATTAGTCACTTGAGGTTCACTATAATTGGCTGCAAACATATCATTCGCCAAACGAAAAGCTCTCCTGTTTTGATTCAAAAGTAATTTTGTTTCCAAAAGTTGTATTTCCGTTAAATGAAAACCGGGGAAAATATCATTTGCTTTTTGAAGAACCTCTAAAGCTTCATTTAATTGATTCATTTGAAAAAAACCAATTCCCGCCATTCTGTATGCATCTGCTTTAAAAAAGGGATCATCCTGATAGCGGGCAGACCTGAGGGCATTTTCACTGATTAAGTCAAACCGTTCCATATAGAAATTAGCGGAGGCTTTATTATACCATAACTCAGGATTTTCAGGCTCCCTTTTCAAAGCCTCATCTATCCAATAAATAGATGTTGTAAACTCCCCGCTTAATAAATATACAAATCCCAGTTTACCACTGTACTTAAAGGGCTTTTCGCTCACTCCTGCATAAACCTGAAGGTGGTGTTTTGCCAGTTCAATGATATTATCTGCCGGAATTAACCACTCTTCTTCGTATAAATCATAAATCAAATAATAAAATAAACCCAACCATTTGTGCAGCTCAAATTCTTCCGGATAATCTAAGAGTTTCTCTGCTAAAATATCATTAAAAGGAAAGTAAAATAACTTATAATCTCCTTCCATTTCTTCAGCCCGAAGACTATCCAGCGTCATGTCTCCTTCCAGATTTGTAAAAATAAAATACTGATGCATGACTGTTTTGCTGTAATATTCATAAGCTAATTCAGCTTTCCGAAGAACAAAATCTATGGAGTCGTTCCCCGGGTCATTTGTTTCAAGCATCATAAAAGCCTTCTCATATTGCCTTTCATCTATAAGACTGTCAACTTCATCAATGATATTTTCTGAGGCAAAAAGAACAAGCGAATGTAATATTAACGCTATTATAAATACAATTTTCTGCATATCTTTCCAAGCATATCAACTCTGGTTAAGAGCAAACTTGTAGTAATTTTTCCATTTTTCAATTAACAATTGCATGTCATTTGGAATCTCTGATTCAAAAAACATATCTTTCTTCAGTATTGGGTGATAAAAGCCTAAGGATTTTGCATGAAGTGCCTGGCGAGGACAAATTTTAAAACAGTTATCGATAAACTGCTTGTACTTAGAGTGAATCGTACCTTTTATAATCCGATCTCCACCATAGACCTCATCATTAAAAACCGGATTTCCCAGATATTTCATGTGAACCCGAATTTGATGGGTGCGCCCTGTTTCAAGCACACACTCAACAACACTAACATAGCCGATACTTTCCAGTAGTTTGTAGTTAGTTACTGCATATTTCCCTTCCTCTTCTTCGGTAAAAACATCCATTTTTTTGCGAAATCGCTTATGCCTGCCGATATTTATTTCAACTTTACCTTCCGGTTCTGCGGGTTCTCCCCAAACCAATGCCTGATATGTTCTTTTAATCGTCCTGTCAAAGAATTGTTTTGCCAGATGACTCATGCAAAATTCATCTTTAGCTATGACCATTAACCCACTGGTATTTTTATCCAGACGATGCATAATTCCCGGTCTTTGATTTTGCGCAGACAAATCGGGCAGATTTCCAAAATGATGCATTAATGCATTGACCAAAGTACCGGTATAATTTCCTGAACCGGGATGCACAACTAATCCGGCTTGTTTGTTTAAAACCACCAAATACTGGTCTTCATAAACGATTTCAAGCGGAATATTTTCAGCTTCCATTGGGAACTCGCGGGAAGGCTTGTAAAGCACCACCGTAATTTTATCAAAAGGCTTTATCCGATAGTTCGTTTTAACAGGCGTTTCATTTACTAAAACCGACTCTGCTTTAACTGCATTTTGGATTTTATTTCTACTTACCTTATCTAAACGGTTTAAAAGAAATTTATCTATTCTGAGTGGCTCTTGACCTTTATCTGCGACTATAGTAATTTCCTCATATAAGTCATCATCCTGAACCTGACCGGGTTCTAAATTTTCGTCTTGCAATTCAGTATCTGACATATTTTATTAGTATAAATTTATTTAATTAAGATTCCTTTTTCATCAAGCAAAGGTAATTCGGTTAAATGTTTGTTTGTGATGCTTTCGGTTACGAAAACAAACTTCTTGTCGTACATGAAGTCATTTTCCCAAAAACTTACCCAAAATTCATTGGTCAGCGCCGTCAATTCATCATAAAGCAACTCTACTTCAACATAACTGCTTGCCTCAACTTTATCAAACATTTGGCGAAGGCGGGAAGTTTCTACACTTTTTTCATTTACTTTTCCATAGCCCTTAGAGTTAATAATTACTCCAAGAATCGGCTTTTTCTTTAAATTCATTAAATATACTTTCCATGTTGGCTTGCCATCAATCTCATCCTGAGGGACAACCGCCATAGCAACATTATTAACTTTTTTAAAATCTATATCTTTTAGCATTTAATTAGTTTGTTTAAATTAAAAACGACTTCATTCTTTATATATTACTCAAGTGGCTTTTGGCCATATCTGTAAAACGGGCTTCAAAAAGTTGTGAAAAGTGCTTTTTCAAATGTGCTGTAACTTCCGCTTCATCAACTTTATGACCAAGTTCTTTTTCCATTGAAGTCACTTGTTTATCTGTTATTCCACAGGGGATTATCATATTAAAATAGTCCAGATTATTATTCACGTTAAATGCCCAGCCATGCATTGTAACCCAGCGGCTGCAACGAATACCCATTGCACATATTTTTCTTGCCCGAAAGGGATTATCAGAATCTAACCATACGCCTGTTGATCCTTTTAATCTGCCAGCTTCTATATCATATTCCTTCAAAGTAAGAATAATGGTTTCCTCTAATAATCGAAGGTATTTATGAATGTCAGTAAAAAAATAATCGAGATCTAAAATCGGGTAACCAACAATCTGCCCGGGGCCATGGTGCGTAATATCCCCTCCCCTGTTTATATTGTAAACACTAATTCCTTTTTCAAGCAATTGTTCTTCATTGAGCAGCAGATGCTCTTGTTTTGCATTTTTCCCTAATGTAAATACAGGAGGATGGCTACAAAGTAGTAAATAATGATTTTGGGTAAGCTGTTCTTCCGGAGATAACTTCCGGTTAGCCACTTTGGTTTCAATGATTTTAGCAAAAATTCTTTCCTGTAAATCCCAGGCTTCTTTATAATCAATCAATCCTAATTCACAAGAAAAAACATCTGTCATACATTCAAAATTATATACCGAACACTCTTATGATTTCGAAAGTTCACCTTTCAGAAAATCTATCACATCAACCTCTACTGCATCCCGGTTTCTCTTTTCAGCTAAAAAATAAGACACCCAGTCACCCAAATGAATCAGATATAGCGATTGTTCCAGTAAGTTTTCTCCTTTGGAATAAACTTCCATCTGACGGCTTGTGTACTGTCCAATAATTTTTTTATTTATCTCTACTCTCTTTTGAATTCTTTCAAAATCATCGTTATTTCTAAAATATACCACTGCCAGATTTTCAGACTTATCTCTCCAACCGACCAATTCATTATGATTCATTTCTGGAATCACATGATGCCAACATAGCATTTTACTGTTTTCATTAATTTGCTGTCTGAAACGAATAGCAACCGACTCCATGTGAGCAGATATATATATAACCGGACAGCTGTTGTATAAAAAGTCGCTTAATTCCTTTGCAGTTTTCTTTATTTCACTTTGCTTAGACTTAAGCATATCCACACTTTTCAACAAATTGTCTTTAAAAAGTCCGTTAAGTAAATCGATTTTTATCAAAATGAAAAGCTGTTGTACAAATGAATACCCTAAACAAGCTCTTGGAGGCATTCCTCCCGGAACTTCTATATAATCGAGCTTATGTTGTCTTGCTTTTTCAATAACTTTTCCTCCGGAACTCACACAAATGATATGGCAACCTCTATCCAAAGCCAATTCCATAGCATTCAAAGTTTCTTCAGTATTGCCTGAATAAGAAGAAATGATAACCAATGTATTTTCATCTGCATAGTTCGGCAGAAAATAATCTTTATTGATAGAAAAAGGAACAGTAAGTTCATTTGAAGTAAGTTCCTGAACTAAATTTCCACCAATTCCTGAACCGCCTAAACCGGAAAGAACAATATTTTTTATCTTAATTTTTGGCTTGCGAATATTTGCATTAATGCCAATTTCAATAGCTTCTTCCAGTTGTTGAGGGAAATTCTCAATTAGTTTATCCATCATAGTTTATTGATTTTTCACAAATTTACGCATTGCTTTGCATTTTTTCACGAAAATTGCATTATAAGCTATTAAATTAAAGTGTTCTAAAAAAAATGATAAGTGAATGCAATGTGCTTTAATTTTGCAGAAAAATATAATAACTTAGAAGCCAATAATAAAAACCGGCTTTTACTTACCTTTAAGATTATTTTTTTGTGGGCCTTAAATCTGCTTACTTAACATAAAATTGGAAAACTTGGGTAATGAAAACAGTAAAATATTAAACAGATGAAAAAAATATTAGTACCAACAGACTTTTCAGAGTTCTCAGCAAATGCACTAAACTTCGCTGTTCATATTGCCAAAAAAACAAATAGTCTGCTTGAAATTGTAAATATTCACTTCAGAGATGACCCTGCAATTAAAGATGAAACCAGACCTAAGTTAAAAGAATTTTTAGCCAATGCAACTCAGGCTTGTGATGTCGAATTAGTTGATATTGAGGAGCGAAAAGCAGTCAGCGGAGAAATTTCTTGTAAACTTACCATTCGCCAGGGTTTCATAGTAGATGAAATTATCAGCTACTCCAATCAGGAATCGGTAGATTTGATAGTAATGGGTACAAGAGGTGCCGGAGTGATGAAAAAATACATTTTAGGTACAAACTCAGCAGATGTAATTAAAAAAGCAAACTGTCCGGTCTTAACAATCCCCGGCAGAGCCCGGTTTAACCAAATGAATAAAATTATTTTCCCTGTAGAACTGAAAGAAAATGTTGGGAAAAAAGTACTGTATACTAAGAAACTTTTTAATCAGATTGGTGGGGAAGTCAGATTGTTGCACATAAAAAATGAAGATAGCGCTAAAACTGATGAAAAAGTAAAAGCTTTGAGAAATAATTTAAGTGAAGTAGGTTTAGAAAATTGTGATATTCACGTAGTTGACATGATAGAAAATGTGAGTAAAAGTATTGAAAAATACAGTGCCGACCATAAACCGGACTTATTGGTACTGGCACCTTCTCATCACAATTTGTTTGAAAGACTTTTTGGTAAAAGTGTTACCCTGCGATTAGCTTTTCACCTGAATATACCGATGCTTTCTCTTAGTGGAAAGTTTGACTAATCAGGAGAAGTATTTTTTATGTATTTGTTTTAAAGCTTCCAAAGTATCAGCTTCAACCGCAGGCTTGTCTCTTCGCCACCTTGCAATCCTGGGGAATCGCAGTGCATAACCGGATTTGTGTCTGCCGGACTTTCTGATATTTTCAAAAGCAATTTCAAAAACCAATTCCGCTTTCACTTGCCTAACAGGTCCGAATTTATCTATCGCATTTTTACGGATAAATGAATTTACTTCCTTAAACTCTAAATCTGATAAACCGGAATATGCCTTAGCAACAGTAACCGGCATTCCTTCCTTATCCAGCAAAGCAAAAGTATAATCAGTAAACAAATTAGCTCTCCGACCATGACCGCGCATGGCATACGTCAAAATCATATCAAGAGAAAAAGGTTTTGCTTTAAATTTCCACCAATTTCCTCTTTTTCGTCCTTGTTCATATCTGCTGTCCTTATGCTTAATCATGATACCTTCAGCTCCTTCATACCTTGCACGATTTCTGAGAATTTCAAAATCATCAGAAGTTTGTATGTCCAGACTTTCAGAAAATTGCAGTACTTCCTTTAAATCCGTGCTTTCAACTATTTTATGCAGGACATCTCTACGTTTTGTTAGTTTCTCCTGTCGAAAATCTTCTTGTTTGTATTCAAATATATCGTAAGCCTTGAATAAAACAGGATATTCTTCAATCATTTTTTTACTTACCTTTTTTCTGCCCAATCGCTTTTGCAATTCATTAAAAGTACCTGTTTTTCCATCTTTAAAAGGTAAAATCTCCCCATCCAACACACATGATACCGGAAGCCGGTCAATAAGCTTTTCAAATTCGGGAAACTGATCAGTTACCAGTTCCTCACCTCTTGACCAAACAAATAGTTTTTTATCTCTGTAGATTAATTGCCCTCTTATGCCATCCCACTTAAACTCTGCTGTCCATTGATTGAATTCAGCTAAATCTGTTGCCGGATTTTCAATTGGATATGCCAGATAAAAAGGATATGGTTTGCTGAGGTCGTCATTTGAATCTTTAGAAAAAATTAAATCCTCAAAAGTTGTGTTATGAGGTTCCCAATTCCCGGTTATGCGATGCGCTAAGGATTCTCTTTTTATGCCCGTAGCTTTTTCCAAAGATCTGAGTGTTAAACTCTGAGATATACCAATTCTGAAACCACCTGTGAGCAGTTTATTAAAAACAAACCGCTCTTTACGATTCATTTTTTGCCAGTACTTTTTCACATATTCTGACTTGAGTTCATCCGAAAGCTGAGTCAATTCTTTCAGCTCCTCCATAATGTGATGGAGGTTCTCTGATACAGATTCACCGTCAAAAGGCATTAAAAGTGCCATACACTCTGCCAAATCACCTGTAATATGATAGGACTCCTCAAACAGCCAGTTTGGAATTTCAGCAATTTCAGCAGCCCATAATCTTAGTAAAGATGTTTTAACCGGCCTTTTAGGTCTCCGACCTGTTAACAATGCTAAGGCCCAAATTTTATCCCTTTCATTTGCTGTTGCAAAATATTCAGCTAAAATTGAAATCTTTTTGTTGGTCTTAGCTGTCTCCCTAAGTTGATGTATAGCAGAAGCAAAATGCCTCATAGGATTTATTTAGGCTTATATAACAGGTATTATCACCGAATAATGAGTATCTTTCTCATAACACCTGAATGCTGTAAACGTTTAATTCTAAACCTTAGTCCTTAGAATTGATTTTCGGGCGTATTCTCCCTTTTTTATAAACCTGACGGCCTTTCATAATCCCTTTACGCTTTTCTTTTTGAACTTCTAAAGGCAATTGTATAAAGTCGCTACATTCGCTACTGCAGCATGCGTTGTATTTTTGAGCACAATTCTCACACTGTATAAACAACAAATGACAGGCATCATTGGCACAATTGGTATGGGTATCACAGGGAGCACCGCATTGATGACATTCACTGATAATTTCATTTCCTATACGCTCGCCAAGGCGCTCGTCAAACACAAAATTCTTTCCAATAAACTTGTTTTTTAATCCACTTTCCTTGACTTGTCTGGCATATTCAATAATACCTCCGTCAAGCTGATAAACCTTTTCAAAACCTTTATGCTTTAACCAGGCACTCGCTTTTTCACAACGTATCCCACCGGTACAATACATAACAATTTTTTTATCTTTTTTATCTTCAAGCATATCAGCTATAATCGGCAATGAATCCCGAAAAGTGTCAACATCCGGACAAATAGCTTTTTCAAAATGCCCGATTTCACTTTCGTAGTGATTACGCATATCAATCAAAACTGTATTTTCCTCATCCGTTAGTTTGTTAAACCCGGCCGCGTCAAGATGAACGCCTTTGGAAGTAACATCAAAAGTTTCATCATTCAGCCCGTCAGCGACTATTTTCTTACGAACTTTAATTTTTAACTTTAAAAAGGAGTCTTTCTTATCTTCTACAGCAAAATTTAAGCGCAGGTTTTCAAAGCCCGGCATGCTTTCAAAAAAAGTTTTTAAATCTTCCTGCTTATCGGCAGGTAAGCTAATCTGACCATTCACACCTTCATTGGCTACATAAATTCTACCCAACACGTTGATAGCACTTAATCTATTGTATAAAAAGTCTCTGAATTCAGCAGGGTTTTCAATCTTTACATAGCGATAAAATGAAAGCGTTTTTCTTTCATAATCCTCAGATTCGAGAAATTTTCTTAAAGTTTGCTTATCAAATTTATTATGCAGTATCATAAGCCTTGAATGATTTTTAAACATTATGCAAAATTAAAAAAAATAAAGCTAAATTAATTTTCCATTTTTTCATCTTTAAAAATAAAGGAGTTTTTAGTCATTCAAAAATACACTCCAACGCTTGGATTCATAGATTAATCTTCTGCGAGGAGCATCTAAAATATTGTCTACAAGCTCTATGTAGGCAGCTTCATTTGAAGGCACTTTACTGCCCACCCCTTTTAACTTCAAATCTAATTTACGCATGCAGTCAAAAATATATTCAATATCATCCACAGAGTATTTTGCAGCAGCTTGTTTGTATTGTTTTAAAAAGAAAGGAGGAATGCTTAACACGGAAGCCAATTGCTGATCATTATTGTAGCTTTTTTGCACATAATGCAAAGTGTATACTTTGTGAAAATACAAGAACAATAATGTCAGTGTAGAATAAATATTATTATTCTTCGGGTCTTTAGACATTTGCCAGGCTATTTTATAAGCCTTATCTTTTTGTCCGGCGCCTATGGCATTTTGAAGTTCAAAAGGGTTGTATTCCTTACTGATACCAATATTCTTTTCAATAACATCTTTATTAATTCGCTTATCGGTTACGTTGCTCAAAGTAAGTTTTGACAGTGCATTTGCCATTTGAGTAACATTCAGTCCAATATGATCCAAGAGTAGCTGCAAAGCATCATTTTCTATACTAAAGCCTTCTGTTTGCAGTTTTCGATTTACCCAATCAGTCATTTCAAAATCTTTGGTAAAAGCTTTTGACTCATAAAAAGCCACTAACTTAGAATCCCTTAGTTGTTTAAATATATTTTTACGCTTATCTATTTTGCTATTTTTGTAGGCTAAAAGCAGTATAGTAGTATCTACCGGCGACTTAATATAGGCCTCTAAATCACTTAAATCAGTTAATGATTGGGCTTCTTTAATAACAATGAGTTGTTTTTCACCCATCATAGGAAAGCCGCTTGCTAAATCTGTAATTTGTGAAGCAGTTATATCCTTTCCATAAAAAATATGCTGATTGAAATCTTTTTCATGATCGGGGATAACCGTTTTACATAAAAAGTCAGTAACTAAATCAATGAAGTATTCCTCTTTGCCATACAGGAAATATACAGGCATTAAGCTGCCTGCTTTAATATTTTTCAATAACTCTTCATATTTTTTTACTTCCATATCTAAAAACGAAGATGTTTTACGGTATTCCCGTTATTAATCAATTGTTTTAGGGAATCTATCCCAATATTCAAATGCTTATCGGCAAAACCTTCTGTTACTTTTCTATCACTTTTTTCGGTTTTTACTCCTTCCAGAACCATTGGCTGATCAGAAACTAAAAGCAAAGCTCCGGCAGGAATTTTATTAGCAAAAGCAACTGAAAAAATGGTGGCTGTTTCCATATCTATTCCCATCACGCGAATTTTTCTTAAATAAGACTTGAACTTTTTATCATGCTCCCACACTCTTCTGTTTGTTGTGTAAACTGTTCCTGTCCAATAATCCTGCTGATGATCCCTTATTGTTGTCGAAATTGCCTTTTGTAAAGCAAAAGAAGGCAAAGCCGGAACTTCTGAAGGGAAATAATCATTAGATGTTCCCTCTCCTCTTATGCCGGCAATCGGTAAAATCAAATCGCCTAACTTATTTTTTTTCTTTAATCCGCCACACTTACCCAAAAACAAAATTGCTCTGGGTGAAATAGCACTTAACAAGTCACAAATTGTAGCTGCATTTGCACTACCCATCCCAAAATTAATAAGCGTTATTCCATTTGCCGTTGCTGATGGCATTGCTCTGTCCAATCCGTTAATCGGAACATTGTGCTTTTTGGCAAAAACATTTAGATAATGGTTAAAATTGACCAGAATTATATATTTTCCAAAATCTTCTAACTTCGTACCTGTATATCTGGGTAACCAATCGTTAACAATATCACTTTTATTCTCCATACCGTATTTTTTTTAAAATTAAACATTAGATTGCAAATCTAAGTTAAAATAAAAATAACATTAGATTATATAATGATTGATTTTGCCATAAATATTACTCCTGATTTCAGTAAATTGAATATCAAACAAGCTGAAGGCAAGAAATATATTTTTGATATCTTCAGAAAAAAATATATCCGCTTAAGTCCGGAAGAGTTTGTGAGACAGGCTTTTCTTCAGTATTTGCATTATAAAAAAGGGTACCCGAAAACTTTAATTTCCATAGAAAAAATGGTAAAAAACACCAAAGGAAGATATGATGCTATGATTTATTCAAATTCCGGAGATCCGCTGATGTTGATAGAATGTAAAAATGCTGAGACTAAACTGAACACAAAAGTATTGGAACAAATAAGTCGCTATAATATTCAATATGGAATTCCTTACTGGGTAATTACAAATGGTGAAGAGAGTTATTGCTTATCGTTTAGCGAAAAGAAAAAGCCTGAGTATTTAAATGATATTCCCAATTATACGGAGCTGATAAAAGGCAAATAAAAAACCGGTGAACAATATGAACACCGGTTTCTTTTAATCTCTCTAAATTATTTATAAATCATGGAAAAACACCCATAGCCATATAAGCCACACCGATTTTATCAATTGCATTTACAAAACAAGCTGTACGTAAATCTTCGATATTTTTATTCTTTTTCCAAACTTCACGTGTTTGCCTGTATGCCTCTACCATGGTCTCTTCCAATCCTGAACGTACCAAATCAATCTCATCGGCACCTCTTGACAGAAAAGCCAATTCTTTTTTATTAACTTTCTTACCGGTAAGGCGTTCGATTAATTCAATCATATTTTTATTGGAGTGCTCATCAAATCTTTTCTCTAACCTTCCAAAACGAACGTGAGAAAGATTTTTTAACCACTCAAAATAAGAAACAGTAACACCACCGGCATTTAAGAACATGTCAGGCACCATTAAAACACCTTTTTTAAGAAGTACCTCTTCTGCAGCAGGAGTTACCGGTCCATTCGCTGCTTCTCCAATAATTTTGGCTTTTATCTTATCTGCATTATCAATATTAATTTGATTTTCCAAAGCCGCCGGTATCAGAATATCACATTCATATTCCAGTAAATCTTTAGAGTTTTCAATATTTTTTGCTCCCGGGAAATTCAATATACTTTTCGTATTTTTTCTATGTTGAAAAACTTTTTCAACATTTAATCCATTTGGATTATAAATTCCGCCTTCAAGTTCAGCAATGCCTGTAATAATTGCACCATGCTCTTCTAAAATTGTACCGGCATAATAACCAACATTACCCAAACCCTGAATAATGATTTTCTTACCCTCTATACCGGGTTCAAGCCCCAGAGCTTTCATGTCTTTTGCATAGCTCACAACTTCTCTAAGACCATAGAAAACACCTCTACCGGTAGCTTCTTTTCTGCCTCTTATTCCATTTTGACTTACCGGTTTACCGGTAACACATCCGTAACCATCAATCTGGTCAGGATTGTAAGATAAAAATGTATCTAATATCCATGCCATTTCTCTTTCTCCGGTTCCATAATCAGGAGCCGGTACATCAATAGCAGGACCAATGAAATTCTTTTTCATCAATTCCACTGTATATCTTCGGGTTATTCTTTCTAATTGGGCAGTTGTTGCTTTTCGCGGACTGATTTTAATTCCACCTTTTGCTCCTCCAAAAGGAACATCCATAATAGCACACTTAAACGTCATTAATGATGCCAAAGCCATAACTTCATCCTTGTTTACGTGCATGCTGTAACGAATACCTCCTTTGGTTGGCAGTCTGTGATGGCTGTGCTGGGCACGATATGCCTCAACAACAATGTACTCATTACCCATTTTTACGGGAAACTGCATCTCGTAAACGCTGTTACACACTTTAATTTGTTCAAGAAGACCTTTCGGCAATTTGGTATGCTTAGCCGCTTTATCAAAGCTTTTACATACATCATTAAAAAAACTATACTCATTTGTATTCATAGTGATTAGGGTTTATTTTTTCTTTCCAGTTTAGAAATTCTTCTGTCTATATATACTAAAAAAGCTATTATGCCTGTGAAAATTATCAACATTACTGCTAATACAGCGTAAATCCTGCCGTCTGCTCTAAGTTTGTCAGCCATTTCGATGGTAAAGCTTTCAGCCATCAAAGACGATGTGAAACTAAGAAGTAATATCAACAACAGAACTCCTTTTGCAATTAATTTATTGAAAAAACTATTTTTAATCTTCATCTTTTTCTTCGAGTAAATTTAATCTGATTAATAAAGTTGAAATCCACACACCTAAAACAATCCATCCTATAACAGCCGGATAAAACACAACCCGCATTCTGCTGTCCAGGTCATAGACATTGAAGCCGGGATTTCCCCCGCTGCCGGGATGTAAAGAATCTGTCATTCGCGGAATCACATATATAAAAGCTATGTACAAAACAAAGGCAAAAATACTGTATACTGCGGCAACTTTCGCTTTAGTATGTTCATCTTCTAGGGAACCTCTCAGTACAAAATAGGCTAAATATACCAGCAAACCAACCACAGCTCCGTTTAATTTAGGATCATTAACCCACCAGGCACCCCAAGTTGCTGCTGCCCAAAACATTCCTGTAATAAGGCCTAAAATGCCAAAAATCATGGCTGTAAAAGCGAAATTTTTAGCATATAAATCATGCTTGAGATTCGATCCGGAAAGATATTTAATACTGAAAGTAAAAGAAAAAATTAACATTACAACCATCCCAAACCACATGGGAACATGAAAATAAAGGTTGCGGATAGATTCATTTAATACCGGTAATCTGGGTACCGGCAACATTAAACCGGCTACAATAGAATATAAAATCAATACAACAGCTATTGACTTCCACCAGTTATTTTTTAAGAGAATATTCATTTTTTCTTATTCGCGCCAAAGATATGGAAATAAAATGATTGACATAGACAAAATTAAAACGTTCAAACTGATTAACATAATCCACAAGGAAATAGTATTTTCCATACCCGGCCCCTGAAGGTAAACCAGACTTGATAATCGAATTAAAACGACTAATAAAGGCAAAATTACAGGAAAACTTAAAATAGCCATCAAAGTAGTGTTATTTCCTGCTTTTGAAGCTATAGAAGATATCATAGTAAAAATCAGCCCTAAACCACCGGCACCAAAAATGAGCAGCAAAAAGAACGATGTATTTTGAACTACAGGATTCCCAAACCATATGCTAAAAAGCGACCAGCTCAATAACGCCAGCACAAACATGAAAATATAATTATAAAACATTTTGGAAATGATGACTGATTCCGGACTAAACAGAGTATAGAGATATAGCAACTTCTCTTGTGATTCCTGATAAAAGCTTTTTGCAATTGCATTTACAGAAACAAATAAAACGGATATCCAAAATAGTAAATTCCACCAGCCTGCATTCAGCTCATGTACCATATTTTCCTGCTCTAATACATTCAGAATTACAAAAACAGTTGCTACCATATACAAGATAATTCCGCCTATGGTATATTTATTCCGAAGCTCCAGTTTCCATTCCCGCTTTAAAAGCTGTATTATCTCATTTTTCATAAAGGTGATTCCCCGCGCAAAATTAGCAATATTTATACAGATGCCTCCACCTTCAAAAGATATTCTTTGTATTCAAGTCAAATACAAGATTGATTTAATTAAATTATTTAATTTTACGGCTCTTTAAAATTGAAAAGCTATCTCTATGGAAAAAAAAATTGATAAAATCCTAATCGCTAACAGAGGTGAAATTGCCTTACGAATAATAAGATCTGCCCGTGAAATGAATATTAAAACAGTTGCTGTTTACTCAGAAGCAGACAGACTTTCACCACATGTTTTTTTAGCTGATGAATCTGTTTTTATAGGGAAAGCCGCTGCCTCAGAATCATATTTGAAGATTGAAAAAATCATTGACGCAGCATTAAAAACAAATTCCGATGCCATACATCCCGGTTATGGATTCCTTTCTGAAAATGCTGTTTTCGCTAATGCGGTTGAAAAAGCCGGACTAATTTTTATAGGTCCGTCAGCTGCAGCTATTGAAATAATGGGCAGCAAACTCGCGGCTAAAGCTGCTGTATCTAAATATGAAACCCCTTTAGTTCCCGGTACAGACAAAGCTATAGAAAGTCCGGAAGAAGGAATTAACATTGCTGCTGAAATCGGGTATCCAATTTTAATAAAAGCCTCAGCAGGAGGTGGTGGTAAAGGAATGCGCATAGTCGATAAAATGGACGATTTTGAAGAACAAATGCTCACCGCTATAAGTGAAGCCAAGTCAGCTTTTGGAGATGGAGCCGTTTTTATTGAAAAGTATATAGCTTCTCCAAAACACATTGAAGTTCAGGTTTTGGGAGATAAATACGGAAACTATGTTTACCTCCACGAAAGAGAATGTTCCATTCAAAGGAGGCACCAAAAAGTTATAGAAGAAGCTCCTTCACCGGTTGTAGATGAAAAAATCCGCAAAAAACTCGGGGAAGCAGCTATAAACGCAGCTAAATCCTGTAAATATTACAATGCCGGTACTGTAGAATTCATTATGGATCGGGAGAAAAACTTTTACTTCCTGGAAATGAATACCAGATTGCAAGTTGAGCATCCCGTTACTGAAATGATAACGGGTATAGATTTGGTAAAAGAACAAATAAAAATTGCCCGTGGTGATAAGCTTTCATTTGAGCAACATGAAATACCTTTGAACGGACATTCAATAGAGCTCAGAGTTTACGCGGAAGATCCGGAAAATAACTTTCTGCCCGATACAGGCAAGCTTACCAATTATCAGATACCTGCCGGATTCGGTGTAAGGGTAGATGACGGATTCAGAGAGGGTATGGATATTCCCGTTTACTACGATCCCATGATTGCGAAATTAATTGTTCATGGTTTAAACCGTGAAGAAGCTATTTCCAGAATGATTCGCGCTATTGAAGAATACAAAATTTCAGGTATTAAAAATACCTTGCAATTCGGTAAATTTGTTTTAGAACACCCTGCTTTTAAAGACGGTAGCTTTGATACGCATTTTGTAAAAAATTATTTTGAGCCGCAAAAGCTAAAAGAAAAGAATCTTAAAGATGATAAATTGGTTGCTGAAATTGCCTTAAGATTATTTCTAAATTTAAAAGAAGAAAAGGAAAAATCACTCAAACCTTTAAATGATAAAGCTTCTAAGTGGAGAGAAAAAAGAATTAAACTCAGAGGTAATTAATATCCTGCTTCGGGCTTAACTTCATTTAAGATTTTTCCGCTTTTTAAATACTCCCGGACATTTAAAAATGTAGTTTTCCTGTTGTCATCTATGGCTTGTTTTGAGTGGGCTGCCTTGTGCGGCGACATTACAACATTTTTCAGGTCATGAAATGCAAATTTTGACGGTAGGCAAACTTCATCATTCGATTTTGGATATTGATACCAAACATCTATAGCTGCCCCTTTGATATCCTCTGACTCTAAAGCTTTGAAAAAAGCTTCCTCCTCAAAAACATCTCCCCTGCCTACATTTATGACATACTTGCCAGAGAGGAGTTTCATGTTTTTAGCATTAAATAAGTGTTTTGTTTGATTGGTTAAAGGCAAACAACAAAAAACAATCTCAGATTCTGAAATTGCTTCTTCTAAATTATTTGTCAGTTGAATATCCTCAGTTTGTTGCTGTATATTATTTTTTAGTCCTGTAAACGAATTTGTAAATGGTTTTAAAAATTGATGAATCTTCTTTCCAATACTTCCATAACCTAAAATGGAAACCTTTTTATTTTGCATACTTTCCCATAAGTCGTCACTATTATGCGTTCTATACCATTTTCCTTTTGACAATTCATTATGATAAAAAACGAGCTTTCCTAAAAGAGAAAAAGCCAAAGCAATAGAACGCTCAGCTGTTATAAAAGCATTTCCATGTGCATTAGAAATTTTTATGTTTTTATCCTTTAACTGTTTCAAAGGCAATGAATTCACTCCGGCAAATGGGACAAAAAGGATTTTTAGCTTTTCTGCCAGCTCAATTTCCTTGTCAGTAATTCTTCCGGATACCAATACATCAGCATGTTTCATCTTTTCATTAAAACCTTCTTCGCTCCACTTTTCTTCCTTTACATATTGATAATTAAATTCAGACATTTCAGCTTTAAGCTGCTCTAATTCTTTTTGCCAATTTTCATTCAAGGGGTGTCTGAATAAAATATTCATGCTTTATTTTTTAAGTAGTTTTATCAAAACTACAGATTAAACTGCTTTTAAGTGTTTTCGTTTTCATAATTATAATGCTTTTACACAAAAAAAGTTAAGCTTAATTTGCATTAATGATGGTAGCAATTCGAAATTTAACGGCAATGTTTACCTTTGCATATGCTAAAACACAATCCAGGGAAGGCAGCTCTTTTTATGATTATTGCCACTATTTCTGCTACTATCATGCAGGTTTGTGTAAAATTTTTAGCTCATATTCCGGTGGTTGAATTAATCTTTTTTCGCTCAATCATTTCTCTGTTGTTAAGTGGTAGCTATATTATCCGAAACCGAATTCCCGTTTGGGGTAATAACAAAAAACTACTGGTGATAAGAGCGCTTGCAGGAGTTTTTGCTCTAACACTTTTTTTTCTGACACTTCAGAAATTACCTCTTGCATCAGCTATTACGCTTCAATATTTATCTCCATTTTTTTCTGTTTTATTGGGCAGGTTCATACTCAAAGAAAAATTTAAGAAGCTGCAACTTTTCTTTTTTCTGATGGCTATTTTCGGCATTGCAATTATGGGTGCTTTTGATGAAAGAATTCCGTTTATTTATGCTGTAATGGGAGTGGTTGCTGCTTTTTTTGCCGGTTTAGCCTATAATTTTATACGCTTACTTGGAAAAACAGACCACCCGATGACGGCTGTTTTTTACTTTCCACTACTGGCTACACCGGTTATGGCTATACCTACATATTTGCAATGGGTAACCCCTAGCCTTACAGATATTTTCTGGATAATTGGAATGGGGGTTTTTACTCAATTTCTGCAATATTATACCGCAAAATCTGTACAAAGTGATACCTTATCGCAGGTTACTATCATTAAATATCTGGGGATAGTATTTGGCATTACCGCAGGCTGGTTCATTTTTAATGAATCTTTATCCATGGAAAATATTGCAGGAATCACTATTGTAACCATTGCTGTTATTGGGAATTACTTTTTTGTAACTCAGAAAAAAATAAAGCCTGAATAATTTTGCAACAACGTTGCATAAACTCAAATTTTTGTATCTTTGCATATCTAATTATGCAGTCAATTTTCCATTTAAGATTTTTTCTAGTATTCGCTATAGCGGTACTCATACTTTTCAAGCCGGGTTTTTCTGAAAATCCGATTTTGGAAGAAGTTGATGTCAGTCAGCGCTTTAAATTAGAGGGCTATGTCTTTGATGTAGAAGGAGAACCACTTACAGGCGCACAAGTATACCTGCATGAAACTTTAAATGGAAGCATAACCGATCAAAACGGATTTTACAGTATTTCCAATATCAAACCGGGCTCTTACCATCTGCATATTAAGTTTCTAGGATTTGAAGCTCATGCTAAAACAATAGAAATAAAAAACCGTGATGTACAATACAGCTTTAGCATGCGAAATACGGATTTGGAAATCTCGGAAGTTATCATTGAAAGTAATCTACTTAAAAGAAAAGCCAGGGAAAAATCTCTGAGTATAGAAGTTATAAGTGCTGAGCAAATCAGGGAAAAAGGCGGCAATACTTTAATTCATTCTTTAGAGCATATTCCGGGTGTAAATGCTATGTCTACCGGAACAAATATCGTCAAACCTGTCATAAGGGGGCTTGGTTTTAACAGGGTATTGCTGAACGAAAACGGTATTAAACAAGAAGGTCAGCAATGGGGTGAAGAACATGGACTGGAGATTGATCAGTTCGCTGTTGAAAGAGTTGAAGTTATCAAAGGTCCGGGCAGCTTACTTTATGGCTCAGATGCTTTGGGTGGTGTGATAAACATTTCACCTCAAAGATATCCTTCCGGAGATTTCATAAAAGGAGGTGTCGATTTTAATGCCCGCAGTAACAATGAATTGATTGGTTTGTCTGCCTATTCGCATTTTCAAAAAAACAGAAAGTTTATATATTTCAGAGCTTCAGCATTAGATTACGGTGACTTTAAGGTACCGGCTGATTCTTTTACCTACAATCGCTATATTTTGCCCATTGAAAATGAGCGCTTGAAAAACACAGCCGGTCGTGAATACGCTTTAACCGGCCGCATAGGCATACAAGGTGACAGAGGATCTTCCAACTTACAAATCTCGAATATTGACCAAACCATTGGGTTTTTCCCCGGAGCTATTGGCATACCGAGAGCATATTTATTGGAAGATGATGGAGACAGCCGGAATATTGATATTCCTAATCAGGAAATTAGTCATTTTAAAGTAATTTCAAACAATACATTACTTTTTCGTAAAAACTGGTTAGATATTGATCTGGGCTTTCAACAAAATGTACGAAATGAAATCTCATTTCCTCACAGTCATGGATTTGGACCCAGACCGGAGGACAGTTTGGCTTTAGGACTAAACCTCAAAACATTTACAGCTAATATGAGATACTATTCCCGCTTAAATGAAAGCATTAACTTCATAACAGGAATCAATTCTCAGTACCAAATCAATGAAATTTCAGGTTTTGAATTTTTAATTCCCGAATACAGAAGCATACAGGCCGGGATTTTTCATTTTGCCGAGTGGGATGTTTCTGAAAGCCTGATTGTTAATGGAGGTATTCGTTTTGATTATGGCTATTTTGACATAGATGAATACTTAGAACCGCTTTACTCAGAGCCGGAAGTAATAAACGGTTTTTATGAGCGGGTTCCCGATACAGAAAGAAATTTTTACAATTTTTCAGCAGGCTTAGGCTTGTCTTATATGCCCAATGAAAACTGGAATTTTAAATTTAATTCAGGTCGCAGTTTTAAAATGCCGAATATTGCTGAATTAGGAGCTAATGGGGTGCATCACAGCACATTCCGCCACGAACAGGGCAATCCCGATTTAGACGTAGAAACCGGCTATCAGTTTGATGTTTCCATGACGTATCGCACTTCAAATTTTCGAATTGCTCTTTCTCCGTTTTTTAACTACTTTGACAATCATATCTACCTGCAACCTTCAGGTACTTTTTCTTTTTTACCGCATACCGGGCAACTTTATAACTATGTGCAGGCCAATGCCGTACATTTTGGAGGAGAATGGCTTTTAGAGTATCATCCGGTTTCTTTTCTGCATTTAGAATGGAATACGGAATATGTGATGGGGCATAATATTGAAGAAAATTATCCGCTTCCTTTTATCCCTCCCCTCACCAATCGCTTTATTGTTGAATACAGACATAACAAAGACTATGGCCCTTTAAATAATATACACTTGAATTTTCAGGCAAGGCATACTGCCAAACAAAGCCGAATCCAAAGAAATGAAAAAGCAACTGATGGCTACCTGCTTTTCAATGCAGGCATAGGCACGAGTATAGATGTAAAAAATCAATCTTTTTACCTGCAATTCCGGGTTGATAACATTTTAGATACCCGCTACAAAAATCATTTGAGTTATTACCGCTTACTGAATCTGCCGGAAGCCGGGAGAAATTTCACCCTCAGTATCAGCATTCCATTACATAAAGATTTGTAATTGATTAGTCAGTTCTAAAACAACAAGTTTTCTTTTTCCAATTCAGTTTTTCACTTTGCTTTCAATTAAATGAAACGTATAAATCGTCTTGAGTTTATTTACGGAATATACTGTCATCAAATGACTGAGATCTGCTTTATTTGATGTGTTTAAAGACACGTAGCCAAATTGTAAATTATCTCCGGGCGGGTTTGATATTTCTGCTGAGATATAGGTAAAAGCTTCCATTTTCTCACCGGATGAAAGTGTATATTCATATTTTTCACGTTGGTACACAAAATAGATAAACAACTCATAGGGTGTGTGATTAACTAAGCTGATTTTATTTTGATGTATAGAAGCACATTCCATAATTTCCTGCACAAAAGTGGTATCTTCTTCTTGCACATCCGGTTCTAATTCATCATTTTCAGGTCCTGTTTCAACTATATATGTTTGAATGATACGTTCTCTCATATCATGTGAGCGAACTGTTTTATTTGTAATCTCTCCGTCGGGACTAAACTCAGTAGTGGACTTATACCATTGAATACCGGCATCCGGAGCTGTAGAATAATTAGCTGTTTTAACAGCTCCATTGGGGTGGTGCGAAAAATAAACAGAGGCATGCCCTGCAAAACTTCTGATTTCCTTTTGATAAATTATCTCCCCTTTTATGTTATACGCTATAGCCTTCCCAATCATACCGCTTTTAGTCTTCATCGTAGAAAGGTTTCCATTATCAAAAAAATGAATTTCGATAGTATCCATTTCAGCAAAAACAGCCGTATTCGATATGAAAAAAAGTAAAAGATATAGATATTTCATATTTCAGGCAAAACAAATATTATGCCTGAATGATTTGATAGTATGGTTTAGGGAGGAGAATTTTCAATTTTATTTTTTAAATTAACATCACTTAAATATATTTCTTGAATTACTATTAGAAATTTTTAAATTTGATACATTGCACTTTCCTAATTTCTATCATGCCGGCGCTATGAAGCATTTCAGGGTTAATGGAGAGACTTCATTCTTCAATACCAATCAGAGTACAACCGGGTTCTGAGAGCTCCCAATACATTTTCCATTTGACATCATAAATTTTCCATTTTCTTCCCTCTCACTTCCTCTTTTTTTTCCTCTTATTTTTATACTTTTCTCTTGCTTTAACTTTCCAGGGTGCGTCGATTTGCCAATCACCTGCCATTATGCAACCATAAGGAATAATTTCGTCCACTACTTTTCCAAGTCCGAACTCTTTCATTTGTTTTTTTACGGTTTGTGCATTTTTGTAAGCACTCGGCAATTCTGAAATATCAATATGGCCTGAAAAAAATCGAATATCCAACCCTTTGGTTTCATCGTGAAAGATTTCTTCAATAGTTCTGTGCGCATTGTTCTTTTTATGTCTTGTCCGGCTAATATTCCTACCGGCTCCGTGGGGTGCAAATCCTAAGTTATTATCCGTTGTTTTTCCTTTGACAATTAAAACAGGCTCACTCATATTCAACGGAATAATTCGGAGTCCTTCTTTTGAGTCAGGTACAAATTTATCGTCAAGCGGAGTTGCTCCCTTTGCATGATAAAATAAATCATCTTCTTTAAAGACAAAATTATGCTCATTCCAAAATCTCTCAACCGGATCAGATTTTAGTTTCTCAACAGTAGCTTGATGAATCGTCGTGTGGTTTAGTTTTGTCCATTCTCTCACAATTTGCAATGCTTCCCAATAGGCTTTGCCTTCATCTGTGTCGTAAGGAATCCAGGCATTTTTTTCAAAGGTCTTAGGTGAAATTTCACGTCTAAAAAACTCGGCAAGCTTCATCCCTTGTGTATAAAGATTTGCACCAAAACCTCGACTTCCGTGGTGAGTTACCATAACGGTCTCACCGGTATTTCTTGAACGACCAATAAATAAGAAGTGATTGCCGTCTCCCTGAGTGGCAAGGTGGTTTCTGGCAAAATTTAAGCTTCTTTCATTGTTTAGAAATCTGTTTTCTGATATACGTTCTTCAAGTACTTTTGGTAAAAAAGAAAATTCATCTCGCCCACCACCTCCAAAATGTGTCACCGAATGGGCAAAATCTAAAACAGTCCCGGGATCGATATGTCCAAAGTTGGTCATCATTACAGAGCAACAAATGTCAGCACTATGCATAGAAGGGTGAATGGCGTTTTTGGCAACTACTACTCCTCCAACAGGAACTTGTCCGTTACCGGTGGGGCATGCGTCGGGCATAACAGCTCCACTGATCAAAGTGGGTGTTTTCATAAGGCCTTTCATTGATGAGATAACGTTTTCAACATTTAAAACCTCTTCTTCGGTCTCAGCTACTATATTTTGATAAAAGTCAACTGCCTGAGCATAAGGCTCTATATGTTTTGGCCGCATAGTTTCTAAATAATTTATTAAGCTGTCACCGCTTAATTGATTGTTGTTAGCATATTCAATTGCTTCTTTAAACCACTTCCCCGGCTTAAATCCCAATTCTATTAAATCTTTACCTGTAATCATTTAATATTTTTATTTCAGCTTTTGTTTTTTAAACTTTAAAATCACATATTAATCCATTAATTCGCGCTAAAAAAAAAGCATCACGCCTTTTATTAACGATGTAAAAAACAAATAATGTTATTTTCAAAAATATAAAAAATTGTTCATGATTAAAAAAGAGAGTATCTCTTCCGGGAAACAGATTCATTGTCTATATTTAAATCGAAAAAACTATGAGCAGTTAAGCGAGCATATAAGAATAGCTCAGCCCATATGACCTTTTCCATCCTAAAATTAACATTCAAAATATCTTTACAAGCCTTTATTATTGGGAAAACCTTTCCGGAAATAAATATACTTTTTCTTAAATAAATACGACCATTACTACCAATACACACATATATTAAATTTGCATTATTATTAAAGATTACCATGTTGTTTTTTTCATTTTTTGCCTACCTTTGCTGCACTTTTTATTAACTCAACACTAATGATTAAAAAATACTTTTTACTAACAAACTTTATCTTCCTAATAAGTTTATTTTGCCTCAACCTGCAAGCCCAATCCGTAACTATTGTCCAGCCAAATGGCGGGGAAACATTATATAGTTGTGAAGTTTATCCCATTACTTGGAATCAGTCGGGTTCTTTATCTAATTACTGGAATATTGATTATTCCTTAGATGGCGGAACAATTTGGGCATCTGTAGCCTCAAACTTCCAATCAACAACCGGAGAATACCTGTGGACTGTACCCAATGTAAGTTCAACTACGGTTTTAATCCGTGTCAGGGATGCTCAAAATCTGTCCACACAAGACATAAGTGATAGTCTTTTCTCCATTAACTTTCCTATACAAATTACTTCCCCGGTCGGTGGCGAAGTATGGCAAGGACTCAGCACTCAACAAATTACCTGGGATGCGGGTGGAACTTCGAACACATACCAAATCCACTATTCAAAAAACGGTGGGAATACATGGATTCCTATAGTTACCAACTACTCGTCACTTACAGGGACTTACGACTGGACAGTACCGAATGACCCGGGTTCAAATGTTATAGTCAGAGTTCGGGATGCAGCTCAATATTGCAAACAGGATATCAGTAATGTATTTGAAATCACCCCTGCCCAACCGGTTTTATTAACCCCTAACGGAGGAGAAGAATTATGGCCGGGATGTAGTTATCAAATCACCTGGGATCAGGAAACTTTTTATTCAAATGTAAGATTGGAATATTCAGATGACAACGGAGTCACCTGGAACACAGCCTTTAGTTCAACATCAAATAATGGCAGCAGAAACTGGACGCCACCTGCGAATATAATTCCCGGCAATCAATACTTAATCAAAGCATCCAACACAGCAGATTTTAATGTGTTTGATGTGAGTGATGCACCTTTTACCATACTTGAACCCATTGAGATAATTAATCCAATGGCCGGTGATACGGTATATGGATGTAATCTATTAGCAATAGAAATGATAAAATCAACTTGTATAGGTAATTTCAGGGTTTTGTATTCCTTAGATAACGGAGCAACATGGAGTACCATTATCACATCTTTATCGAACACTTCTAACAATAACCAGATATACGAAAACTGGACAATCCCAAATGGCATTACAACCGATGAAGCTATCATAAGAGTTGAGCGAGCTTTTGATAATACTGTTTTTGCAGAATCGGAAGTGTTTAGCATACGTCCAAGTAATGATATTACCGTAACCGCACCTACTCCCGGAGAGTCAATCAATGCCTCAACAACTTATCAAATCACTTGGGACAACACACCTAATGTTTCCGGAGCTTATGACTTACATTATAAAACAGTGAGCAGCGGATGGACAACAATCGCAACGAACATTACAGGAAATGCCTATAATTGGAATGTCCCCAATATGAGTGCAAGTACTGTGCAAATAAGAGTAAGAGACAGAAATAATACTTGTAAAGCAAATATTACGGAGAATTTTACAATAATACCGGATCAACCGATACTATTGGGACCAAACGGCGGGGAAGAATTTTGGCCGGGATGTTCTTACCCGATTACATGGGACGCCAGTACTTTTTATACGAATCCGACTATTCAATACTCTTCAGATAGTGGAAGTACATGGACAACAATATGGAGTACATCCACAAATAATGGCAGTAGAAACTGGGGCGTACCCATTGGTGCAACACCGGGCGATAATTATCTCATCAAAATTTTCAATAGCGGTAATTCCACTTTACATGATGTGAGTGATGCACCTTTTACAATTAAAACTCCTCTTACAGTAATAGAACCTGATGAAACAGACACTTTAATTGGTTGTACAACATTCCCTATACGATTTGAAACTTCGGGTTGTATAGGCAGCTTAAGAATTTCTTATTCTATCGATGGAGGTGACAACTGGACTGTCATTGTTTCATCTCTATCTAACTCTACTTCCGGAATGAGAACTTACAACTGGAGTGTACCTAATGGTATTAACACAGATGAAGCAAAAATAAGAGTTGAAAGAGCATTTGACAGCAGTGTTTTTCATGAATCAGAACTGTTTAGCATCAGGCCAAGCGATGAGATAGATGTTTTAACCCCAACTGCCGGAGAATCAGTTCCGGCTTTACAGCCTTATGAAATTACCTGGAATCATACCCCTGTAGTATCTGAATTTGAAATTCACTATAGTATAAACGATGGAGGTGTATGGAATTTAATAGATAATAATGTATCCGGAACAAGTTTTACCTGGGAACCGCCAAACACCCCTACTTCAACTGCAAGAATAAGAGTCAGAGACCGTTTTAATTACTGCAGACACGAAGTAAGCGATGCTTTTACAATTACCCCTGCCCAACCGGTTTTACTTACTCCCAACGGAGGAGAAGAACTATGGCCGGGCTGTAGTTATCAAATCACCTGGGATCAGGAAACTTTTTATTCAAATGTAAGATTGG
>REEL01000096.1 GCA_007695095.1 Chitinophagaceae bacterium
TTGAATTTTTGGAATTTGGCCTTCTTGGGTTTTGGTCTCTTGAGGCTTTTATCCTGCCTACTGCCTACTTTCCTTCTTGGGTCATGCGGAACTATCTAATTATACCTTTCCAAGCAACCTTTCTAATTTTAGAGATGGAATATAGATTATTATATGATTTAACTTTTAATTATAGAATGAAAAGTTGTTAATTTTTTTCATTTTGACGATAGTCAACTTATGGTAAGAGCAATTATTATTTATAATTTAAAACATTGCATAAAAAAATAATACATTATCTGTTTTTTTGACTAAAAGTCAATATATGAAAGGGTTTGGTAGCTTTTGTAATAAAAGCTCAAGTAAGATATGGATGCAAAATTTAAAAAAATACTCATCATTTTATTTTACCTTTAACTAATATTATTACGTAAGTATTTCATTAATAAGAGCTTATTGCATATTTCTAAAACATAAAAAATTGAATCATGAAGAAAATTATTTATTTTCTATTATCACCCTGTTTGTTTTGCTGACCGAATCACTAAATGCTAATGTTTGGCGGGTTAATAACATCCCGGATTTCGATGCAGACTTTTCTGCCGTTACTACAGCAATTGCTGCTGCTTCTCCCGGAGATCCCCTCTAAATAGAGGGTTCGTAAATTAGTTATGGTTCTATTACCATTAATAAAAGTTTAGTGTTGATTGGCCCCGGGTTTTTCTGGGTCAAAACGATTCTACCCAGGCAAATCTAAATTCTGCCAGATTTGATAATATAACAATTAGTGCTACAAATGTTACAGTTAAAGGACTTTATATCACTCAAAATGCTAGCACTCCTTCTTTAACAATTGCTGCCAATAACACAATTGTTAACAGATGTTATATTCAAAACACTCACAACTCAACTTTATCTTCAACAAATGCAAATGCTGTGAGAATAAATTCAGGAATTACAGGATTTGTTCTGAGCAGAAATATCCTTAGAACAAGTGCAACTCACACTTCTACTACATATTTATTATACTTATTGGGGAATAATAATGGTATTGTTATTTATAACATTTTTTTAGCCCATGGAGATTTGCCTTGTTGCATGCTCACGTTCAAATCACTGACGGATTTGGCAGGGCTGCGGCTTTGCCACCACACCCCCCCCAATCCCCGAATTATATAAACTAATATAGAAATTGTATAAACTTTTGCTTACAGCTATAGGTAACTTTGTCGTTGAGCAAGCAGATGTTTGATGTTAAGCAGCCTGCATTTTTTTTAACAAAATCAATTTTAAAATGAAAAATTTAATTTTACCAATCGTACTCCTTTTTGGAGCATCAACACTTTTTTCCTGTGGAGGCTCACATGAACACGACTCGGAAGGAAATCATACGCATGAACATCTTGACGAAAATACAGAAGTGAATCATACAGAAGGTCATGCATCTCATGCAGAAATGGGACAAACCTTAAAACACTATTTCGACCTGAAAGACGGTTTGGTACGGTCAGATGCAGCAGAAGCCAAAGCAGGGGCAAATGCATTAAAGGCGCATCTTGCAGTTACAGAAATTACTGTCAAGGGGCACGAATCGCATATCAGGGGAATTGTCAGTGAAATCGGTGAACATTTAGAGCAAATCTCGCTTACTGAAGATTTGGAGGTACAGAGAAAACATTTTGAAACGGTTTCAGATCAACTCTATGCTTTAATTCAAGTTACGGGAACATCCGGAAAAACTGTTTATCGCCAATACTGCCCGATGGCTTTTGATGACAAAGGTGCTTACTGGCTTTCGGCTGAAGAAGAAATAAGAAATCCCTATTTCGGTGATGCAATGCTGACATGCGGTAGTGTGGAAGAAAAAATGTAAAGGGGGTTAGCAAATATTCTATAAACTCAAAAATGAAAATTATTGAACCACATAGAACACATAGAAAGTCACAATAGAAATTTCTATGTGAAACCTATATGAACTATGTGCCTATGTGGTAAAAAAACACTAATGGAATTAACTAAAAAATACATTGATGACTTGACCTGTAGGGTAATTGGTTTTGCTATTAAAAGCCCTTCAAGGAAGCATAAACAGAACTTTGTATATTTGAAAGCACTTCAATAACTCAAAAATGAAAATTATTGAACCACATAGATACATAGAACACATAGAAAGCCACAATAGAAATTTCTATGTGAAACCTATGTGAACTATGTGCCTATGTGGTAAAAAAAACACTAATGGAATTAACTAAAAAATACATTGATGACTTGACCTATAGAGTGATTGGTTGTGCTATTGAAGTTCATAAACAGTTAGGTCCCGGTCTTTTAGAAAGCGTTTACGAAAAATGTTTTATAAGAGAGTTAGCTTTACAAGGGTTAAGGTATAAACAACAATTATGGGTACCACTGGAGTACAAAGGATTAGAATTGGATACGGAATTAAGATTAGATGTACTTGTAGAAGATGTTTTATGTGTTGAATTAAAATCAATGGACGGTTTATTACCAATACATGATGCTATTTTATTAACTTATATGCGAATGCTACAGAAACCTAAAGGCGTATTGATAAATTTTAATTGTGTTAATATATTTAAGGAAGGACAAAAAACTTTGGTTAATGAAATATATGCTGCATTACCTAATGAAAAAAACTAATCACCCAAAAAATTACAAGCCATTTTAAAAATGCGTTATGCTCGATAAGATTATACGGTACTTTCTTGAAAACCGTTTAGTTGCTTTCCTGTTAACACTGATTTTTGTTGTTTGGGGAATTGCTACGGCACCATTTGCGTGGGACATAGACTGGCTTCCGCGGGACCCGGTACCGGTAGATGCTATACCAAACTACGGTGAAACACAACAGATCGTGTTTACAGAATGGCCGGGACGTTCACCACAGGATATTGAAGATCAAATCACTTATCCGCTTAGCACTTACCTGCTTGGTGTTCCCGGTGTCAAAACCATCCGCAGCACGACGATGTTTGGGTTCTCCAGTATTTTCATTATTCTGGAAGACGACATAGATTTTTACTGGAGCAGGGCAAGGATACTCGAAAAACTCAATGCCTTGCCTGACGGGCTTTTACCACAAGGTGTACAGCCCGCATTAGGCCCGGATGCTACGGCTTTGGGCCAGATTTTCTGGTACACCATTGAAGGCCGCGACCCGGATGGCAATCCAACCGGTGGATGGGACTTGCATGAATTAAGAACAATACAGGATTTTCATGTAAAATTTGCTTTGGCGACAGCAGAAGGCGTAGCTGAAGTTGCATCTATCGGCGGGCATGTAAAAGAGTACCAGATAGATATCAATCCGGCTGCCATGCGCGGGTATGACATCAGTTTGCGTGAAATCGCCAATAGTGTCCGCAACAGCAATCTGGATGTAGGTGCCCGTACCATTGAACTAAACAGGATAGAGTATTTTGTCAGGGGATTGGGCTATATCAAAAGCCTTGAAGATATTGAAGAATCTGTAGTTGCCGTGAGGGATAATGTGCCGGTGCATGTGCGTGATATTGCAAAGGTAACAATCGGGCCGGCTCAAAGGCGTGGGGCATTAGGCAAGGGCGGAGCGGAAGTTGTTGGCGGTGTAGTTACTGTCAGGCATGGTGAAAATCCGATGCAGGTAATAGAAAATGTAAAAGCCGAACTCCCCGGAATAGAACAGGGCCTGCCTTCGCGTACACTCGAGGACGGAACAGTGTCACAACTAAAAATTATCCCTTTCTACGACCGGACCGAATTAATTCAGGAAACCATAGGTACGCTGGAACATGCCATTTCCCTGCAAATCCTGATTACGATTATTGTGATTATCATCATGCTGCTCAACCTGAAAGCATCTTTGTTTATTTCAGGCTTATTGCCAATGGCAGTGCTGATGTGTTTTATTATGATGAAATATGCCGGTGTGGATGCCAATATCGTGGCACTTTCCGGTATTGCAATTGCCATTGGGACGATAGTGGATATGGGGATTATCATGTCAGAAAACATGGTTTTGCATTTAAAAGAAGCCCGTAAAAAGGAACCCAAACTGGAAGTAATTCACAGGGCATGTGTGGAGGTGGCTCCGGCAATTTTGACTGCCGTTATGACTACCATCGTCAGCTTTCTCCCGGTATTTACCCTTCAGGCAGCAGAAGGAAAACTCTTTTCCCCATTGGCATATACAAAAACCTTTGCATTGATAGCTGCCATATTTTTTACTATCGTTGTCATTCCCGCGGCTGCTTATGTGCTTTTTTCCGTAAAAATCAATTTCAAATGGATACGCGTTGCTGCCAATGTTTTACTGCTTATCGCAGGCATACTGGTAGCTGTTTTGTACTTCCCGCTGGCAGGTATTGTACTGCTGTTATTTGGCGTAAATAACCTGCTTGATGAGTTTACTGATGTTTTCAGTTCTGATGTGCATTCATACATCACAATTGCCATTTCTGTAATTTTTATCACTTTAATATTGGCAGAAAGCTGGCTGCCACTTGGCCCTGCACGTTCTTTGCTGATGAATACCATTTTTGTATTCCTGATTATTGGCTTTGTGTTGGGATTCTTTTTAATTTTTATTCGTTTTTACCGGGCGATATTAAAATGGTGCCTGGCAAACAAAGGATTATTCCTGCTTTTACCGGCTTTTTCCATCTTGCTTGGTGTTACAATTTGGTTGGGATTTGGAAATGTTTTTGGCTTTGTAGCAAATAGTTTTGATAAAACCGGAATGAACATTCGTACAACAAAAGTATGGCATAATTTGTATTCGACTTTTCCCGGTATTGATAAAGAATTCATGCCCCGGCTGGATGAAGGTTCTTTTTTACTCATGCCCATTCTGATGCCGCATGCCGGAATAGAGGAGAGTCTGGAAACGCTTAAATATCTGGACAAGGCAGTGCAGTCTATTCCGGAGGTTGAACTTGTTGTCGGAAAAATCGGACGTGCGGAATCGGCATTAGACCCGGCACCGGTTACCATGTTTGAAAATGTGATTAATTATAAAAGTGAATACAAACTGGATGACAGGGGCAGGCGGGTGCGTTTTGCTACGGACAATGAGGGCGAATTTATTCGTGATGAAAACGGGAATCTCGTTCCGGACAGCAGGGGCAGCTACTACCGGCAATGGCGGGATCATATCCGGTCTCCACGCGATATTTGGGATGAAATAGCTGCTGTTGCACGTTATCCCGGCCTCACTACTGCTTCCATGTTGCAGCCTATAGAAACCAGACTGGTGATGCTGCAAACCGGTACACGAGCTTCAACGGCTATGTTGGTTCAGGGGCCAGACCTGCAAACCATAGAAGATTTTTCCCTGGAAATGGAAAATATTTTGCAGGACGTTCCGGGGGTAAATCCGCCAACTGTTTTTGCCGACCGTATTGTTGGCAAACCCTATCTTGAAATTGACATTAACCGCCGTGCAATTGCCCGGCATGGTTTGACGATACGCGATGTACAGGATTATGTAGAAGTCGCTATCGGGGGCATGACGCTCACAACAACTGTTGAAGGCAGGGAGCGGTATCCGGTGCGTGTACGCTATGCCCGTGAATTCAGGGACAATCCGCATGATATAGAACGGATTTTAGTTTCCACTCCTTCAGGTGCTCAAATCCCATTGGGGCAACTGGCTGATATTAATTATGTGCAAGGGCCGCAGGCAATCAGGTCAGTGAATACATTTCCTGCCACTTATGTAATTTTTGACATACTGGAAGGTAGTTCAGCCGTAGCTGTTGTTGAAAACGCACAAAACCATCTGGACGGGTTGCTTCAGTCGGGTGAACTTGAACTGCCGGAAGGAGTGAGTTACCGCTTTATTGGTGAATACGAAAATCAGGTAAGGGCAGAAAAAAGGCTTAGCATTGTCATTCCTTTAGTCTTGCTTATTATTTTAATGTTGTTATATTTTCAGTTCCGTTCGCTGATTACATCTTTTATGATTTTTTCTGCCATTGCCGTAGCATTTTCCGGTGGTTTTATCATGATTTGGTTTTACGGTCAGGATTGGTTTATGAACTTCTCCCTTTTTGGTGCCCACATGCGGGATTTATTCCAGATACACCCGATTAATTTAAGTATTGCTGTCTGGGTAGGCTTTTTGGCACTTTTTGGCATTGCAACTGATGACGGGGTAGTGATGGCGACGTATTTGAAACAATCTTTTGCACGCAACCAACCTGAAAACATTCAACAGATCAGGGAATCCGTAGTTGAAGCGGGCAGCCGCCGGGTGAGGCCATGCCTGATGACAACCGCCACTACTTTACTGGCATTGTTGCCCATTTTGACTTCTACCGGAAAAGGCTCCGATATTATGATACCGATGGCAATTCCGGCTTTTGGAGGCATGACGATTGTCATCATGACTTTATTTGTCATACCGGTTTTGTATGCACTTTGGCAGGAAACGCTTTTAAAAAGTAAAAAAACAGAAGATGAAACACCCATGTCAAAAGCTTTTGACACAAAGGAATAAACATTTTTGGGTGTTCCACCTGCCTGTTCGGCAGACAGGTCGAATACCATTAAAGAAAAAAATTAAAATATGATGAGATGAATAAACAAGTCAATACAATCTGTACCGCTTTGCTTTTGGCCGCGATTTTGATCGTTTGCATTTTGCCGGTAAAGAAGGCTGTTGCACAGGATAATATGCTTGAAACTTATCAGGATGAAGCAGCATCAAATAATGCGAATTTGCAGGCGTATTATTACCAATATCTGGCCGGTGTGGAAAAAATAGTGCAAACCCGGCTTTTGCCCATGACAGAGCTATCTGCGATTTATTTTCCGCAGCCACTTGTCTTACAAATGGATCAACAGCTTGCAGGAGTTCGGGCGATGCAGTCATTTCCCTGGTTTGGGACAAGAAAAGTCATGCAGGAAAGTGCTGCATACAATGCTCAATTTGCTTTGGAACAATATCAGCAAATCAGAAACCAACTGTTTTTTGATGTTGCCGGGACTTTCTATGAGTTAATGCAATTAGAAGAAGAAATCCGCCTGATGCGGTCTAATATTGAATTGCTTGAAAGCATTGAGCAAATTGTAATCACTCGTTATGAAACAGGCCGGGCCAGTATGGCAGATTTGATTTTGATAGAGGTGGAAAAAGAAGATTTGAAAATCCAATTATTGAAACTTGAGGAAAAGAAAAATCCGCTTCATAATCGTTTTGCAGCACTACTTAACCGGGAGTATGAAGGTTTTTTTGCTCTGCCTGACACATTTGAAGCCCGGCAGTTAACCGATCCAATGGCAGAATTGAAAGACAGCATGCTTTTGCAACACCCTGGTATAGAATCTTATATTTACAAAGAGTTAGCTTATGCAGAACAACAGCAACTTGCCCGAAAATCAGGTTTGCCTTCTTTTGGCATTGGCGTAGAATATATGGCGATGCAAAATCTTGAAAATAATAATCATTCGGCCATGTTTATGCCGATGGTGAGTCTCCGCCTGCCTTTTCAAAGAAAGGTGTATCAGGCAAGAGAACAGGAAGCCGTATTTAATCGCAAAGCAGCTTCTTTTCAAAAAGTACAGGCACAAAATCAGTTGATTACTAAATGGGAGGAATGGGTAAGCCGCTATCAGGATGCACAAAGGCGAATACCATTGTATATCAACCAATTGGACAGAATGGAACAAGCTTTGAGTATTATTCTGGAAGATTACAGTGCGGGCAGAAAAACTTTTGATGAAATGCTGAATGTGCAGAGACGCATACTGGAATTTGAAATGGAATTAGTAAACGCAAAAAAAGATAACAATACGGCTGTAGCCGGTTTAACATATTTATACCGGCGGCCATGAGCACCCACCCGTCGGTACGCTTCTAAAGCGTCCGACGGGTTTGGGAGTAGAAAGATGAAAAGATTAAACAATGAAACAATAGAACCATGAAACCATGAAACAATTTATCAAAAATCTAAACAGATGAAAAAACAAATTGCAATCATCATCCTTGTCTTTACCGCAGGCATAGTTGCCGGGTGGTATTTCTTTGGCACAAGCGATGATGAACATACGCATGAAGCTGTCGTGGATAAAGACGAAGTTCATACTTGTCCGATGCATCCGCAGATCAGGCAGGATGGTTTTGGCAGTTGTCCGATTTGCGGAATGGATCTGGTGCCGGTAGATGCAGTTGACGAAAGTGAATCTTTCACGGAAATCAGGATGTCTGAAACAGCCATCAGATTGGCACATATCAGGACAATGAAGGTAAGTTCTCAAATACCGGAAAAAAAGCTGGAACTGAACGGGCGCATAGAAACAGACGAACGCCGGACATCCACACAAACCGCTCATTTACCCGGCAGGATAGAAAGGCTGTATATCACCTACACAGGTGAATTTGTCCGCAGGGGGCAACGGTTGGCTTCCATTTATTCACCGGAATTAGTTGCTGCTCAACGCGAACTTTTTGAAGCATTGAAACATGAAGAAACACGTCCAGTACTTGTCAGGGCAGCCCGCCAAAAACTCAAACAATGGAAGCTAACCGATGAACAGATTAGACAGATAGAAGAAAGAGGCGAAGTACAGTCTGAAATAGATATTTATGCCGATGTCAGTGGCGTTGTGGTCCGGCGGAATGTCACAACCGGCGACTATTTCAGTGCAGGAACGGTATTGTTTGAAATCAGTGATTTGAGTAAGGTATGGGTTGTGTTTGAAGCTTATGAAGAAGACCTTTCCTGGATAAATGTTGGTGATACCGTAACTTTTAGTGCAGGTGAAAGGCCGGGGCAAAAAATGACAGCCCGGGTGGAGTTTGTTGACCCTTATGTTGACGAGCGTACAAGGATAGCAAGAGTCAGGACAAGCTTAGATAACCGCGATGGAAGGTTCAGGCCGGGCATGTTCCTGAATGGTGTAATCCATAGCAAATTTGACCAATTCGGAAAAGTGATAACCGTTCCCAAGACAGCCGTGTTGTGGGGCGGAAAAACATCTGTGGTTTATGTAAAAAAGCCTGGAGTTGAGGAAACGATTTTTCAATTCCGGGAAGTTGTACTCGGGGAGCATTTGGGTGATAGTTACATCATTCTGGATGGGCTGAAGGAAGGTGAAGAAATTGCTGTTCACGGTGCTTTCAGCATAGATGCTGCTGCACAGTTGTCAGGCAAAGCCAGCCTGATGGGCAGGCATTTACTCGAAGTTGAAGAAATAGAATTTATTGTGGATGTTGGTGATTTTAAAGATGAAACACCGGAAGCATTCAAAGCACAGTTAAGCAAGCTTTTTACAGCATATCTTAGCTTGAGTGAAGCTTTAATCGAAACAGATTACGCTGCCGCAAATAATGCACTGCCCGATGTGGAAGCGGCTTTGAATGAAATGGACATGACACTTTTAGCTTCAGATGCTCATGACTTATGGATGGAACATTTAGATGCATTGGAAAAAGCAATGCATGACATGAAAGATGCCGGAGATATAGAGCATTTACGGCATGCCTTTGAACCCTTTTCAGATGTGTTGGCAGCGTCAGTAGAAAGTTTCGGGGTGAAAGACATAGAAGTGTATCATCAGTTTTGCCCGATGGCTTTTGACGACAGAGGTGCCTGGTGGCTAAGCGATACAGCACTAATAGCCAATCCCTATTTCGGGGATGTCATGCTTCGCTGCGGTGAAGTAAAAGAAAGGGAATTTAAAAAAGCCGCTCCCGAAAAGGAAAGTGCAAGAAGACAGCAGGAGCCGGGGCATGTGCATTAAAAAATAATAGGATTATGCAAAACAATCATCATAACGAACATCATGAAAAAGGCCATTCGGACGATAACGGCCACGATAAACATGCGGGGCATCATATTGAGGACTTCAAAAAAAGGTTTTGGATAAGCCTTGTGATTACCATACCGATACTTGTCCTTTCACAGATGATACAGGATTGGTTTGGTTTTGAAGTTTCATTTACGGGCGATAGTTATGTATTGGCTGCTTTAAGTACATTTATCTTTTTCTATGGAGGCTGGCCTTTTCTGAAAGGTCTTTATGAAGAAGTGCGCCAAAATGCTATTGGCATGATGACGCTGATTGGTGTGGCAATCACAGCCGCATGGGCTTACAGCTTTGCCGTTACGCTCGGACTGGAAGGAATGGATTTTTATTGGGAAATGGCTACGCTTATTGTGATTATGTTACTGGGCCACTGGATAGAAATGAAATCTATTATGGGTGCTTCCCGGGCTTTAGAATTGCTGGTAAAATTGATGCCTTCAACAGCACACCTTGTCGTTAACGGGGAAACAAAAGAAGTCAAAATTGACGAGCTGAAAAAAGGAGACGTTGTACATATCAAGCCCGGAGAAAAAATCCCGGTTGACGGTGAGGTCACGGAAGGGCAAAGCCATCTGAATGAAAGCATGCTCACCGGCGAAAGCAAACCTGTCAAAAAGGAAAAAGGACAAAAAGTAATTGCAGGTTCAGTCAATGGCAATGGTACATTGAAAGTAAAGGTCCAAAACATAGGCAAAGACAGTTATTTGAATAAAGTAATCAAATTGGTTGAGGATGCGCAAAAAATTAAATCCAAAACGCAAAACCTTGCTGACCGGGCAGCTAAGGTACTTACTTTTGTGGCATTAGGCGGAGGTGCAATTACATTGATTGTCTGGCTGGCACTTGGTTTTGAATTTGTTTAAGCCCTTGAAAGAATGGTCACTGTAATGGTAATCTCCTGTCCACATGCATTAGGTTTGGCAGTTCCCCTGGTCGCTGCCATTTCTACGACGGTTTCAGCACAAAACGGCCTGCTGATTCGCAACCGTACCGCTTTTGAAAATGCCCGTAAAATCACCACTATTGTTTTTGATAAAACCGGTACGCTCACAAAAGGCTCACATGAAGTGTCGGAAGTAAAATCACTGAAGGACAATTTTGACAAAAATGAGTTACTGCGTCTTGCAGCAGGCGTTGAGCAGGATTCCGAACACCACATTGCAAAAGGGATTTTGAAAAAAGCAAAAGAAGAAAACATCAGTGTACCCTCCTCAACAGATTTCAATTATCTTCCCGGGCAGGGATTAGAAGGTAAAGTAGAGGATCAATCAGTAAAAGTTGTTGGTCCCGGATATTTAAAAGACAATGAAATTAAACTACCGGAACATCAATTGGATGAAGCAATAGAAACCGTTGTGTATGTAATTGTCAATGATGAGGCTGTGGGTTACATCACTCTTGCCGACCAGATTAGAGAAGAAAGCTATCAGGCCATAAAAACGCTTAAAAAGAAAAACATCAAAAATCTTTTACTCACCGGGGATAATGAAAAAGTAGCAAAGCATGTATCGGAAGAACTTGGGATGGACGGATATTTTGCTGAAGTATTACCTGATGAGAAACAGGATAAAATCAAAGCTTTGCAGGACAAAGGAGAGTTTGTGGCTATGACCGGGGACGGAGTGAACGATGCACCTGCACTTGCACAGGCAGACGTTGGTATAGCCGTTGGATCAGGTACAGATGTAGCTGCCGAAACAGCAGATATTATTCTGGTTAATTCCAATCCCGCTGATATTGCAAATCTGATTTTATTCGGCAGGGCAACTTACCGGAAGATGTTGCAAAATCTGGCATGGGCAACTGGATATAATGTATTGGCAATTCCCCTGGCAGCAGGCGTGTTGTACAATTTCGGTATCGTCTTAAGCCCGGCAGTAGGTGCAGTCCTTATGAGCCTCAGTACAATCGTAGTTGCCATCAATGCGCAGTTGTTGAGAAAGGGGATGGGAGGATAGTGGAATATAATACTGATAAGGCTACAATTTTTTCTGTCACAATATTTAAACTCTCCGGCAACTTCTAAAATACCTAAAAAGTGTCTTTTATTTACCCGTCAAAGTATTTTGACTTCGCTATTTTCTTTTTTATTTAATTAAAATTCTTTAATAAATCCTGTTGACAAAAATCTTGAAAGACTTCTCACCTAATTGGATAGTTAAAGTAGCTTTTTATTTATCAAGAAATCAGCTTCAATTTTAGCTTGTTATTTTATTAAAAAACTAAAAACAGCTTTCTCTTTTATATATATTTGTTTAAAGATGGTTAAATTTAGTTATACCATTCGATCGCTTAAACTAAACTTGTATAAATGAAATACACCTATAAAAGTGCAGCTATATGGCTTGTAATATACTTATTTTTAGCACTTTTACCCTTACTTTTAGCTGTAACCGGAAGTATACCTGAATACAGAGATTTTGGGACTGAACTTGGAGTGGCTTTTGGCTTTATTGGTTTGGGTTTGCTGGGACTGCAATTTTTGATTTCCGGACGTTTTAAACAAGTTGCACCTAAGTTTGGTATGGACAATATCCTGCAATACCACCGGGAAATGGGAATCATCGCATTTGTTTTAATACTGGCTCATCCCTTAACGCTCATACTTTCTAATAGTGATTTTTTGTCTTTTTTTAATCCTTATGAAAATTTACCCAGAGCATTGGCATTGATTTTTGTCATCCCTGCAATAATTCTTCTCATGTTAAGTAGTCTTTGGCGTTTAAGTCTGGGACTTAGCTATGAAAATTGGCGTTTATTACACGGTGTGCTATCTCTTTCAATAATTTTCATAGGCTTAACTCATACCATACAAGTGTCACACTATATTGAGCCTTTATGGAAGAAAACCTCATTAGTTGTATTGTTTGCTTTTTATGCATATTTACTACTTCACAGTCGCTTGATCAGACCCTGGCTAAATCTTCGCAAACCCTATAAAGTTAAAGAGGTTGTTGAGGAGCGTGGAGATTGCAGTACATTACATCTTGAACCTGTGGGACATAAGGGTAAGAGCTTTAAATGCGGACAGTTTATGTGGATTACAATCGGCAATACGCCCTTTTCACTTCAACAGCATCCTTTTTCTATAGCTTCAGATTGTCTGGGCAAAACAATTTCTTTAACGGCAAAAGCTATGGGTGATTTCACATCAAAATGGAAAGATATCAAGCCCGGAACCACTGCATATCTTGAAGGCCCTTATGGGTCATTTACCCCTGAAAAGGGAAAAAATTTATTTATGATTAGCGGTGGTATCGGGATAACAGCTATGATGAGTACTCTCAGGACTATGAGAAAAGAAAAAGATATGCGCGAAGTAGTGCTGATTTATGGTAATTCTTCTTTTGAGGAAATAACTTTCAGGGAAGAACTCGAAGATATGAGTAAATTGATGAACCTCCAATTAGTCCTTGTGTTGGAAGAAACTCCCGATGATTGGGGTGGAGAAGAATGTTATATTGATTCTGACAAAATCAGTAAATACTTTCCATCAAATCCTGATACTTTTGCTTTTTATATTTGTGGACCAATGCCAATGCAAGACGCAGCTGAGCTTTCACTAAGAGATTTGGGTGTTGATTGGCGGTTAATTTATTCAGAAAGGTATAAAATCATTTAAAATGAAAAAACTCAAAAAACACAAATATTTATTTTATATCCTGATACGGAGAGTGGCAGACATTATAGGTGTACTGCTGGTAGTAATTTCAATCCTGTTTGCTTTACGCTTTTGGTAAAAGCCCTTTCAGAATATAATATCCGGATTTTATGCAATCTATTGTTTTGCAGTAAATCTCTACGGCTTCAAAACTTATCAGCTAATTTGCGATTTCATCATTTGGGCAATATACTTGCCAACTACATCAAATTCAATATTTACGAAATCCCCTGCTTTTAACCTTTGTAAATTCGTATTTTCCCAGGTATATGGAATAATGGATACGGAAAAAATTAAATTCGTAGTATTTATCTTTGCATCTACTAAGGTTAAGCTCACACCGTTTATGCAAATGGATCCTTTGGGTACAATAACCCCTCTGTTTAAATGACTGGCTGTAAAATGCAAATCCCAGCTTCCATTTTTGTTTTTAATTGATTTACATACAGCAATTTGATCGACATGCCCTTGCACTATGTGACCGTCAAACCTCCCATTTGCCGGCATGGCTCTTTCTAAATTGACGATATATCCTTTTTCCCACTGCTGAAGCGATGTTTTATCCAATGTTTCGTCTATGGCAACAACCGTATGTATGCCTTCTTTTTTATCAATGTCAGTTACCGTTAAACAAACTCCATCGTGAGATACACTTTGATCGACTTTTAACTCTTTTGAAATGGCACTTTTAATTTTGAAAATATAATTGGTACCTTCAGTTGAAACAGATACTATTTCACCAAGCGTTTCTATTATTCCTGTAAACATGAATTAAATTTTTACGAAAAGAAGTTTTTATCTGAATAAATGAATGTAACCCGAAAGTACTTCAAATTGTTTACTGCCCTCAAGACTTTGGCTAAAAACTTCACAGCGGTAGTAGTAAACACCCTCTTCTAAAACTCTGCCACTCCTCAAATCAGTACCGTCCCAGTTTAACATAGGGTCTGTCGTTTCAAAAACTTTCACACCCCAACGATTAAATACCTGAAAATTAACTTTGTCTACAAATCTGTAGGGGAGTATAGGGGTGAAAATATCATTTTGACCGTCATTATTTGGAGTGAAAGTATTCGGAAGTAAGTAACAAGGACAACTTTCAACACAAACTACATTGCTGAAATCACTTTCATTTCCGGCTGAGTCAATGGCTGTAATGGCATAACATCCGGAAATTGAAAGTTCAGGCATATGCTGGTAAGTAGTATCTGTAATATCATCTATAGATGCTATTATACTATATTCACCCTCCGGAAATCTTGAAAAATAAATATTATACTCAACGGCATCTTCATACTCACAATTATTATTTGGATTTGTCCATCGCAAGTTATTAATATTCAATTCTTCTGAAATTGAACAGGCATTTTCTTCAGGACCTATTTCATCACAAAGATTTGTAACATCCAAAAAGGGCCTGCATGGAGGAATTGTATCCATTGGTTCTGCACAAGTTTCCTGAGACAGATTTATAATAGGGGATGGTACATTTGAACCGGAATACTGACCAACACTAACAACATAGTAGCAATACTCCTGATTGTTTTCCAGATTAAAATCAGTATAAGAGCTACCGTCAACTACCGTTGCTATAGAGTCATATTGTTGTAAAACATCATCGTAGCGGTACACAAAGAATGAATCATTTCTCCAGGGTACATCTACTTCCCATTCGAGTTGGAGCTGTTGATCACTTGGATTTATGCTTAAGAAAATGGATGATGCATTTTCAGTGTTTCCTACTAAAACATCATTATTAGACTTAAAAGTTACTTTATAATTATAAGGGCTGTTTTCTGTATTCAAACCGGTATCGGTAAAGGTTGTATCATTAAGTCCTCCGAAAGTTGGAGATGTAAAAGAAGCGATTTCTACGGGATTATTTTCTGTAAATCCAACTGAGCGGTAAAGTTTAAATTCATATGGACCTGGAAATTGTAGCGTATCGAGATTGTCAACAGTTACTAACGGTTTTGCCCAAGAAACGAAGATTTCTCCATTATTTACACCTGTGCTAAGTACGCTGGCATTAAGTATAACAGGGATGTCTCTTCTAAGTTCTCCACAAGATTCGTTGGAAGGCATGCTGGAATACTCATTGTAAGTAAAGCCGGCCGGAGTTGTTTCAGCAAATTCAGCTCTGATTCTGTAGCAATACAAAATTCCGGGCACTACATCTTCATCTGTAAATGAATTGCCACTTACACCACTTGCAATTTGAATGTATCCCTTATCTGCTAAAGAAGTGTCACAAGTGTCGGGTGTAAAAGGGTTCGAACCGTCTCTTCTCCAAATACTAAAGCCTTTAAACTTACTGATATGTGCACAATCATAATTAGCATCCCATTCCAACTCTACAGTATTTTCAACCGGTGTAGCAACCAGATTTTCAGGTGGTGGCGCAACAATTTTTATTTGCCAGGTTTTAAGTGCTGTAAGTGGAATCGGATGGTTGTCAACTGCTCTAAAAACAACCTGATAGGGTTGTCTTCTGGCGTGTTCACAAACTGAATTCCAGCTAAAAAAACCATTTGCAAAAGCCTGGTTATTATTTGCTGTAAAATCAGCCGGGCTGATATCTACCTCAAAAGGAAAGCCACTGGCTTCTAAAGTAATTGTCTGATTTAAATTTTGATCGGTAGCATTTACAATTTGCTCAAGAGTTGTTCCGGCAATAATACAGGTGTCTGAAAATTCAGCAATTTCAGGAACTATATTGTCGGTATCTTCAACAATTATTTGCATATCCCTTAAAATAGTACCCATTGGGATGTTATTTCTATATTCAGAAATAAGAATAGCTATATTATAGATGCCTCTTTGTTTGGGCACGTCCCATACAATTTCTCCGGTTTGAGAATCAATCGTCATATTATTATCAGGGCCCGGATTTACTTCATCCGGATAAAGATATCCGGGAACTTGAGTCCCCTGTTGCTGTAAAGGTGGGACTAACTGAAAATGTAAGCTGTCTCCATCTACGTCAAATGCTAAAGGATTGTGATAAAATACCTGATTTATATTAGCAAAATCTATAGGTGGATATTGAAGAATCGGACTATTATTAAAACCGTATATTGAAGGATCTTTAATTTTAATAGTATCTTCTAAATAAAACTGAACGTTTACTGATGTTGTCATGTTCTCAATTCCTGCAATACGGTTTGGATCTGTCATGGAAATTACATAAAAAGGTACTATTCCACTATAAGTATGTGTGCCGGAATATACATTATATTTAATGCCGGCAACTCCGGTAGGTTCTCCCTGTGGGATTCCTCCTGCACCAACAGGACCGTTTATTCTGGTCAATTGAGAAGAAGTGCCATCTCCCCAGTTTAAAGTCAGTTCATCCCTGTCTACCCCTCCCGTAGGGTCTGTATAAGTAATTATAGAAACATTATATGTTAGAGGTTGTCCGGGAACTGCCGAGTAATATATTTCACCTGCTCTGTTGTGGGTAGCAAAAACTTGTATGCAACTCAAAAGAAATACGAAGATGAAAAAAAAATATTTTTTTAAGGTCATTATAATCTGATTGGTTACACCAAGATAAATATTTTAAATGATTTAACGGTAATTTTTAATCACTATTCAATTAAACTTTCTAAATCAATAATTATTATACAGTTTATGTTTTTATTTTATTTGAATATTGTGAACAGTATTTTGTCTGTTAAATAGAAATGAAGCATCATCAAATGAAGGCGCTCCAAATCTGCCTCTTTGATTATTTGAAAATCCATAGGGCTCACGGGGGATTCCTATAAAATTTGTGTCTAATTTTCCATTGCTGTTCTTGTCTTGATAAATGGCAATTGCATAGCGACCATGAGGAATGTTAAGTTTTACATCCATTTTATTTTGGTCAACTCTTACAGTTTTTCTCAATAAAGCCTTTTCATCATCTGAAGGAAATCCATTGGCATTAGTAAAAACAGCAATCATCAAACTCCCTTTTGTTTCTTCAATACCTTCTACTTTTAAGGTTAATTCCTCATTTTCAGGTGCAGCTTTTAGTTCACAAACCATTATGAGCATAAGTATAAAGAGGATAAAAGGTTTTTTTTGCATAATCTTTTACATATTTGATAAAGACTCGGTGATAGCTTTTAATTTTTCTTCACTATCTGACAATTTTTTCTTTTCAAGTTCAATAACCTTTGCAGGAGCATTTTGAACGAACTGTTCATTTTTCAGTTTCTTTTGAATACTTAGTATGAAACGTTCAGCATGAGCTTTTTCTTTTAAAAGTTTCTCTTTTATTTCATCTAAATTCAAAGTCTGCTCAGTAATTATGTAAAAAGTGTTTTTACCGGAGACAAAAGAAGGGGCTCCCTGCACTTCTTCCTTTCCTTCTGTAAAGTCGTTTATACCACTCAGCTTCATGATAGTTTGCTGAAACTTTTTTATACTGCTAAAGTCATTACAAAGAGCTACGCAAGAAACTTTGTCTGTCTTTTTAAGCTTTAACTGAATTTTGATTTCCCGTATACCGGTAATAATTTTTTTAACTTCTTCTCCGGCCTCGGTTAGCTCACTGTCAAATTTTTCTATAGCCGAATATTTTTGTTTACAGATACTGTCTTCAGCTTGTCTTTCTCTTAGTTGCTGCCATATTTCTTCTGTAATAAAAGGCATAAAAGGATGCAGTATAAGCGTAATTTTTTCATAAATTTCAATTACTTTCTGATGTGTTTTGCTGTCAATTTTTTCTCCGTAAGGAGGTTTGATCATTTCCAGATACCAGGAACAAAAATCATCCCAAACAAAATTATAAAGGCTCATCAAAGCTTCAAAAAGCCGGTATTGCTCAAAAGAGTTTTCAATCTCCTGAGTAACCTTTTGTAATTTTGCCTCTATCCAGGCGGTTTCAATTTCTAAAGTAGACTCTGCTTTTTCGTCAATTTCCCAGTTTTTAATCAGTTTTAAGGCATTCCAAAGTTTATTTGTGAAATTTCTGCCTTGCTCACATCTTTTTTCATCAAAAAGTAAATCATTGCCTGCCGGGGCACTCATCATCATCCCGACACGGGTACCGTCAGCGCCAAATGATTCTATTAAGTCCAGCGGATCGGGAGAGTTACCAAGAGATTTTGACATTTTACGTCTTTTTTTATCTCTCACCATACCGTGGAAATAAACATCTTTGAAAGGAATTTGATTTTTAAATTCAAGACCTGCCATAATCATTCTTGCCACCCAAAAGAACATAATGTCCCAGCCGGTAACTAATACATTGGTGGGATAGTAGTAATTAAACTCTTCTGTGTTTTTACTGTCAAAACCGTCAAAAACTGAAATAGGCCATAACCAAGAAGAAAACCAGGTGTCAACTACGTCCTCATCCTGCTTTAAATCCTCAGCCGTTAAGCTGCTGTTTCCGGATTTCTTTCTGGCTAATTCTAAAGCTGCTTCTTTCGTTTCTGCAACCACATACTCTGAACCATTATAAAAATAAGCCGGTATTCGCTGTCCCCACCACAATTGACGCGAAATACACCAATCTTTGATGTTTTCCATCCAGTGTTTGTAAGTGTTTTTAAATTTTGGAGGAAAAAAGCGAATTTCATCTTCCATTACTTTTTTAAGTGCCGGATCAGCCAGTTTTTTCATATCTAAAAACCATTGCTCAGTCAGGCGGGGTTCAATGACAGCTTGTGTCCTTTCTGAATACCCTATTTTATTCTGAATGTTTTCAACTTTTTCAAGCAGATTGTTCTCTTCCAGTGCAATGACTATTTCCTTACGGGCTTCAAATCTGTTTTTACCGACAAACAAAACGGCTTGTTCATTTAAAACAGCATTTTCATCGAATATATCGATTACCTTAAGGTCATGTTTTTGTCCTAACTCATAATCATTCGGGTCGTGAGCGGGGGTTACTTTTAAAACACCTGTACCAAATTCAATTTCTACATAGGTATCTGTAATAACCGGTACACGGCGATTAACTAAAGGAACAAATACTGTTTTGCCGTGCAAATGTTTGAACCGTTCATCATCCGGATGTACGCAAATGGCAGTGTCACCTAAAAGCGTTTCGGGTCTGGTTGTAGCTATAGTAACTGTTTCATTAGTTTTGTTACCATCTTCATCAGCTACGATGTAATTTATAAAATAAAGCTTTGAATCTTCTTCTTTGTAAATAACTTCCTCATCTGATAAGGCTGTTTTAGCTTCCGGATCCCAGTTCGTCATCCTTTTACCTTTGTAAATCAGGCCTTTGTTGTGCAAATCGATAAACACTTTTACTACAGACTTGGAAAGATTTTCATCCATTGTAAAACGAGTTCTGCTCCAGTCACAGGAAGCTCCCAGTTTTTTTAACTGTTCAAGAATTATATTGCCGTAGTTTTCTTTCCATTCGTAAGCATGTTCCAAAAAAGCTTCTCTACCAACCTTTGATTTTGATAAGCCTTTTTCTCTCAGCTGGTGAACAACTTTTGCCTCAGTAGCGATAGAAGCATGATCTGTACCCGGAACCCAACAAGCATTGTAGCCTAATAAGCGGGCTCTTCTAATCAAAACATCCTGAATGGTATTGTTTAGCATATGCCCCATATGAAGCCTGCCGGTAACGTTTGGTGGTGGGATGACTATTGTATAGGGAGTTCTTTCATCCGGTTTAGATTCAAAAACCTTTAAGCTTTCCCAGTGTTTGTACCATTTTTTTTCTAATGAAACGGTATCTAATTGTTTTTTATCAGACATAGAAGTTTTTTTGCATTGCAAAGATAGTTTTTTGAATTTATCTTTAAGCGATTTAAAGATTAGCTTTCTGAATAAAAATGATATTATTTTAATCGGGGAAAGTATAATTTAATTATGCCGTTTCTTGTTTCACAAAGCTTTTAAATAAAAAAAGCCTGCATTTAAAAAAAATACAGGCTTTGAAGAGGTCTAAGCAAATGAGTGCCGGCTATTGTTATAATTCGTATAAATCCTGATCAAGGTATCCTTTGATTCTTTTCTTTTTGTATTTATTTTTCATGGCTTTACGCCTTTTTATTTTAAATGAGTTGTCATCCTCGAAATCCTCATTTTTTTTATTGTTAAAGTTATTTTGCTTGCTTTTTTTCATCTTTTTTCATTTTAATTTTTAATTAATTATTTGTTTATAGACATTCTAAATTCTTTTCAATCTGCGCATATATATCCGGAAAAGATTTAAATTTACCTTTACATATTGCTTTTACGTCTAAAAAATAATCGTGTTTCAAAATAAAAACACTAATTCTAAAGATTTCCAATATAATGAAAAGATTAAGTATCTTAGGATAGTCTTAGTTGTTGGTTTTTTTTTGATGTTGGTAAAGTTTACCGCCTACTTCTTAACAAACTCAAATGCAATTCTGACAGATGCTTTAGAGACGATCATTAATATCTCTACCAGTATTTTTGCTTTGTACTCCATTTATCTTTCTGCAAAACCCAAAGACAAGGATCATCCCTATGGTCATGGGAAAATTGAATTCTTTTCGTCCGGTTTTGAAGGTTTTTTAATCACATTTACAGGCTTAGCTATGATAGCAAAAGCTATTTATTCATTTTTTCATCCTCATGAATTAGCTAATTTTGAAATTGGTATCTTAATTACTGCCGGAGCCGGAATGGTTAATTTTTTTATGGGTAGAATGTTGGTTAAACACGGGAAAAGACTCAATTCTATCGTGTTGATTGCAGATGGTAAACACTTACTTACAGATACTATTTCTAGTGTAGGCCTTGTTCTGGGTTTAATTATAATTTGGGCAACAGGTCTTTATTGGTTAGATAATGTTTTGACAATAATTCTCGGAATATTGATTATGTATACCGGCTTTCAATTGCTGAGAAACGCCTATGGCGGACTTATGGATGAAGCTGACGAGGAAATGCTAAAAAATATTTCTAATGTCTTAAATGAAAACCGAAAAGAAAAGTGGATAGATATTCATAACCTGAGAATCCTTCGGTTTGGTTCAAAGCTGCATGTTGATTGCCATATCACCATGCCTTATTATGACGATTTAAAAACAATACATCATGAAATTGATGAATTAGAGTCAATAGTTTCCGGAAAAATCTCAGAAGATGTAGAATTGTTTGTTCATGCAGAACCTTGCAGTGAAAATTCATGCCCTCATTGCTTAATTAAAGATTGCCCGGTGCGTAAACACAAATTTGAGAAAAAAATTGAGTGGGGCTCAGAAAATCTAACACAATTAAATAAGCATAAGCTTTAATGTAAGTAATAATTGAAATTGAGCTTATTCAAGTAATATTTCGAGTGTTTTTTTACTGGTTTTAACACATGTATATGCTGAATATTAATGTTTAATTAAGTTGTTGTTAATAAAATGTAAAAAAATAATTAACTTTTTTTCAGACTAATTATATAGAAATCCGTATTTTTATATTCAAACTAAAGTAAGAAATTATGAAAAAAATCTACTTCTTTTCCTCCGTTATTTTAACCTTCATTTTTGCTTGTTCCCAAAGCTTACAAGCCCAAAATGTGGGTGTCGGGACTACGAGTCCTGCTTCTAAACTATCAGTAGAGGGTGGTCTTTCAATAGGCTCTTCCTATGCTGATACTTACGCATCTCCTGTAAACGGTGCAATTATACAGGGAAATGTGGGTATCGGGCTTCACAACCCTACACAACGATTACACGTTAGCGGGAATGCTCGTTTTAATGATTATATAGGTGTGAACGTAAATCCTAATACATCTTACAGAATTTATGCCTATAACTCAGCCAATAATTATGCTCGCCTGGCAAGCAATAATTACGGTGTTTATGCGAAAGGCACAGATGCTGCAATATGGGGTTGGAATGATACGCAGAATGGTTTTGCAATTCGTGCTCAGCAAACTTCTTCCGGATATGGAATATATTCTGATGGTGAGGATAGTCGAAACTATTTCGAAGGAAATATTGGAGCCGGTGTGTTAAATCCTCAAGCTCAACTACATGTGAATGGAACTGTTCGCTTAGAAGGCTTAAATTTATCTACTGCTTCTCAGGCATTAATGATAGATGGTAGTGGTAATTTATCCCGCAGGAATTTGAATATTAATGATTGGGATGCAGCTTACGGCTGGGGAGATCATTCAACACAAGGTTATTTAGATGAGGAAGTTGACCCAAGTTGGAATGGTGCAATAACTCCAACAGGAATTATTCACAGAACAGGTAATGTGGGTATAGGTTTAAACGATCCGGTTGCAAAGCTTCAGCTGCGTGATGGAAGCGGTCAAAATTTAATTTTAGAAAACTTTACTACTTCAACAGGTGCTTTTGTCGGACAATATTTCAAGGTACATACAGTAAATAGTTCAGGAAACAGAAAAGGAGCTATATTTTATGAACGCAGAGGAAGTTTTGGTAGAGGTAGCCTGCATTTTGCAACAAATAATGCCGGAGACAATGCAAATGCTACTTTAAGCGATGCCAGAATGACTATAGATATGAATGGGAATGTGGGTGTGGGAACTACCTCACCCGGAGCTTTATTTGAAGTCAGAACTTTAGGTCCCGGTGTAATAGCAAACTTTAACGCATACAATAATTCCAACCCCAGCGTAGTGATTGAAGCTGAAAGTGGCGCACCGGGCTATGGAGTTGTCAGAATGAGAAATGCAGCAGATAATACAGACAGGGTTGTATTTGCGGCAAACTCAAATTCATTTATCCATCCGGATGCCGGTAATTTTGGAGTAGGTCTTACAAATCCTTCTGAAAGATTACATGTGAATGAAAATGTGAGAATTGACGGTAATGGTATAGCTTTAAATTCGAGTAATAAAGCTAATGCTAACATTATTTTAGGTGAGAATTCATTAGTGGGAAGAATAGGATTTAAAAATGTCGCGGGAACGGGTTTTATAGATGATGTTTATGAACCAATGATTTATGCATTGCATTCAGGGACCGTTAGTGGCAGTGGAAGTTCATCTTTGGTAATGCAGGCCGGCGGAACATCTCATTCAAATAGAAATATTTATATGAGAACATCAAATCAAACAAGACTTTATATCGACGATGGAGGAAATGTAGGAATCGGAACAACAAACCCTCAGGCACTTTTACACCTTAACGGAGATATGGCAGTTCCCTGGAATTTTGTTTTGAATCATCAAAATGATGCTTTTGGTGCTAATTCTTCGAGACCTATATTGAAGAAAGGGTGGACTTCACCAACAAGTGATTTTTTATATTTTGGTGCTACCGGAAATACAGACAATAGTATTCAGGCAGCTATGTTTATGTCTCGTTTTCAAGGTATTTCTTTTGGAAAAGGGCATAATAACGGAGATCAGTTAAGTCAGACTCACCTTACAATTAAAGAAGATGGTGATGTGACTATGCATGATAATTGGTTGGAAGATGGTTATTTGAAGCATAATGACTGCTTTTGGTCTGAAAATCTTGGTCATAGTGCTCCTTCAAGTTATGAATTGCCCGGAGACAGTGGAAGGCAAACGGAGTTTATTTGCCCTGATGGATACTATATGACCGGCACAAGAGCAAGAGTAAATAGCAATAAAGATCGTATGATGTCTATTCAAATAAGATGTTGCAGATTCTAACGGCTTGAAAATTTAATTTTAAAGGGAAGGTAGGTTACTGCCTTCCCTTTTTTATTTTTGCTTAAAAAAAAGTGAAAGAACCTAAACATTTATCTCAAAAGCTGGAGGGTAGAAAGTCTTTAAATCTTTTGAGAAAACTTTCTGTAAATGATGCTTCTATTGACTTTTGTTCCAACGACTATCTGGGTTTAGCGAAATCTGTTTTTTTTCAAAAACTTTGTCAGAAGAATTATGAAAAATTAATTCAAACCGATTCAATAAAGCACATAAATGGTTCTTCAGGCTCACGGCTAATCAGCGGAAATAATACTTTAATTGAAGATTTAGAAAAGCAGATAGCAGACTTTCACAACAATGAAGAGGCCTTAGTTTTCAATTCGGGTTATACGGCTAATCTTGCTGTTTTATCATCTGTTCCAAAAAGAAATGATATCATACTGTATGATGAATTAATACACGCCTCATTAAGAGACGGTCTGAAGCTTTCTAAAGCCTTTTCGGCCGGCTTTAAACATAACAGCATAGAGGAGGTTGAAAAACTCATAAATGAGCATGCCGGTAAAAAAGAAAACATTTACATTGTTTTGGAAGCAGTCTATTCTATGGATGGAAAAATAACAGATTTGCACTCTTTCGTACAATTGAAAAATAAGTTTAGTAATGTTTTTATAATACTCGATGAAGCACATTCTGTTGGTGTAATCGGTGAAAAAGGGGAGGGGCTTTCTGCTTCATTGAATTTACAAAATGAAGTTTTTATTTGCATCTACACTTATGGAAAAGCTTTTGGTTTATACGGTGCATCTGTTGTTTGTTCGCGTTTAACAAAAGCCTATTTAATAAATTTTGCCAGACCACTCATCTATTCAACTGCTTTACCAATTTATAGCATTATATCCTTGAAAACTGCTTATGACAAAATGTCACAACTTAATAATAGAAGATTAAAAATCAGTCACTTGCAAGAGTTATTTGTTAAGATGTTACAAGTTTATAAAAGCCACTTATTAAATGATGGTGAACACCCGATTCAGGGGATAAAGTTGTCAGGGAGTTCAAAAGTTTTTGAGTTGGCAGCTTATTTAAGGTCCCAAAATTTAAATGTAAAAGCAATCGTTTTTCCAACTGTCCCCCGAAATATGGAGTTGATTAGAATCACTTTTCATTATTATAATTCCAAAAAAGAAGTTTTGCATCTTGCGGAAAGTTTGGAAAAATATTTAAAAAAATACCATGCCGAATCCAGCTCCTGAGATTTCTGTTTTAATGCCCGTGAAAGATGAATCTTTGTACTTAGAGGATTGCCTCATTAGTATTATAAATCAAAGTTTTGAAAACTGGGAATGCATAGTTATTGATGACAGCTCAATGGATAATACTCCTGATATTTTAGAAAGCTTCAGCAAAACAGACAAACGAATCAAGTGGTACCGGAATGAAGGCAAGGGAATTATTCCTGCATTGCAAATGGCTTATAAAAAGAGTACCGGTAAGTTTTTAACCAGAATGGATGGAGATGATTTAATGCCAAAGGAAAAGTTAAAGCTTTTATATCAAAAGTTGATACACTCTGATGCACAGATATCAACCGGTTTGGTTAAGTATTTTCCGGAAAACGAAATTAATGAAGGTTATCAGAAGTATCAAAATTGGTTAAATGATATTCAGGTAAGAGATTTGCATTATGAAGAAATCTACAGAGAATGTGTAGTTGCATCGCCAAACTGGCTGATAAGCAGGGAGGATTTTGATGCAGCGGGAGCCTTTTTTAGCGATATTTACCCGGAAGATTATGAATTAGTGTTTCGCTGGTACAAAAAGCAATTTAAAATAGAGGCTGTTCAAGAGATTACTCACCTTTGGAGAGATCATCCCAAAAGAGTTTCCAGAACACATCAACATTATAAAGACCAGCATTTTTTCGATCTAAAATTCCGGTATTTTCTTGAATTAGATTATCGGGAAGATAAGGAATTAATCCTTTGGGGTGCGGGTTTAAAAGGCAAATTAGGGGCTAAAATTCTGAAGAGAAATAATATAAAATTCAGATGGTGCTGTAATAATGAAAATAAAGTGGGGCATATTGTAAATGGGGTAAAAATGGAATACTTTGACATAGTTGAAAATCCGATTAAACCCATTCAGATTATTGTTGCTGTTTCACAAAGAAATCAGGGAGATTCGATTAGTGAGTATTTTAGCCGATTAGGTTTCCAAAAGATGAAAGATTATTATTTTTTCTGTTAAAAGCATAACTTTAAACCTATGAACAGAAGTGTATACTCATTAAAAAAGGCGGGTTCATTTAAAAATCTGCATCTCACAACTGAAAATTTAGCTGACCCGCAAAAGGATGAGGTACAAATTTCTGTTAAAGCTATAGGGTTAAATTTTGCTGACATATTTGCTATTCAGGGCTTATACAGCGCAACGCCCAAAGGTATTTTTATCCCGGGACTGGAATTTTCCGGTATGATTCATAAAGTAGGTAAGGATGTTACCGACTATAAAATAGGCGATAGAGTAATGGGCGTAACCCGATTCGGCGCTTACGCAGATTTTTTAAATATAGATGCAGATTATGTATTTCGCTTACCGGAGGATTGGTCATTCAGCGAGGGTGCAGCTTTTCCGGTACAGGCTATAACTGCTTACTATGCTTTGTTTAATCTTGGCGATCTTCGGGCTTCTGATACTGTATTAATTCATAGTGCAGCCGGAGGGGTTGGGCTTTTGGCAAACAGATTAGCTAAAAAGGCAGGTGCTTATACTATTGGCACTGTGAGTTCTGTTGAAAAAATCGAGCTGCTAAAAAAAGAAAACTATGATGCTTACATAGTTAGGGATAAAAACTTTGAAAATAATCTTCAGCAAGCAATTAAAGGTCGCGAGTTAAATCTTATTTTGGAGTGTATAGGTGGAGAAATTTTTAAGACCGGATATAAATTACTGACTCCAATGGGTAGAATAGTGGTTTATGGAGCGGCAACTTTTGCACAAAACTTAAACAGTCCCAACCCATTGAAATTATTGTGGAAATATCTGAACAGACCGGTTTTGGATCCTTTAAAAATGATGAGTGAAAACAAATCTGTAATGGCATTCAATTTGATTTGGCTATATGATAAAAAAGCATTTTTAAAAAGTGTTTTTCGGGAGGTTGTAAATCAAAATCTACAACAACCGCTTGTCGGTCATGAATTTGAATTTAAAAATATGATGCAGGCACTCGAACTGTTCAGAAGTGGAAAAACATCAGGAAAAGTAATTGTAAAAGTATAAACTAAATAGAAAATTGTTCTTAAGCATACAAGATATTCAACTCAACTACAATGAAAGCGCAGGCTGGTTATTAAATATAATACTGGCTTTTGTAATGCTAGGGGTGGCTTTGGGGTTAAAAATATCTGATTTTAAGCAGGTAATGTTATTTCCTAAAGCTTTTCTGACAGGTGTTTTTGCACAATTTATTTTACTGCCATTCCTTACCTTATGTTTGGTGCTTCTTTGGAACCCTCATCCTGCCATAGCTTTAGGGATGTTTTTAGTAGCTGCATGTCCCGGGGGAAATGTTTCTAATTTTATAAGCAGATTGGCCGGTGCCAATACAGCACTTTCAATATCTCTGACGGCTACAGCAACCGCTTTAAGTGCTTTTATGACACCAATCAATTTTGTATTTTGGGGAAGTCTTTACGAGCCTTCGTCATTATTGATGCGCTCAATTGAAATGGATGTTTGGCAACTTTTTGTATCTATATTTTTGGTGCTGGCACTTCCTCTGACAATGGGTTTAATTATTACCAGATTATTCCCCTTATTTGCTCAAAAAGCAGGAAAAGCAATTCGCTTAATATCTTTTTTTGTTTTTGTTCTATTTATAGTAATAGCTTTTTCTGCTAATTACAGAAATTTTATAGATTTTATTGACTATGTTTTTGGGTTGGTTTTAATTCATAATTTTTTAGCACTTTTTGGAGGATTTTTATTAGCAACGCTCAATGGTTTAAGTATGAAAGACAAAAAATCAATCACAATAGAAACCGGAATTCAAAATAGTGGACTTGGTTTATTAATCATTTTTTCATTTTTCGGGGGCATGGGTGGAATGGCAATTGTAGCTGCCTGGTGGGGCATTTGGCATATTATTGCCGGTTTACTGATATCTTTTGTGTTTTCAAGAATTAAATCCTGACTTTAGAATTCATTTCATTTTTTTTATCATTAGATTTAATTTCATTTAGATTTTATTAATGATTTTAAGGATTTAGCTTAAGTTCGTTGAATATTTTTTTAGAAAATCTATAAACAAATTACATTTGAAAGTTCTGAAAAGGCTATGGTATAGGTTTTTTCAAATTTGGGTTGGTATAGGCCTGAGTTTTTATTTTAGAAAAATTCTGATAGAAGGAAAAGAAAATCTTCCACAAAATGAACCGGTACTTATTTTGCCGAATCATCAGAACTCCTTAGTGGACGCTATTTTACCTACTTGTAAGGTAGATGGACAAATGCATTATTTAGTAAGAGCAGATGTTTTTAAAAATAAGTATGCCGATAAATTTCTTCGATCTTTGAATCTGATGCCTGTTTACAGAAAAAGAGACGGTATCTCCGAACTTTCAAAAAATGAAATCATTTTTAATGAATGTGTAAAGCTTTTAGAGAACAAAGAACGAATTATTATTTTCCCTGAGGCAGGTCAGGTGATGGCCAGGAGCTTACGAAGTTTATCGAAGGGGTTTACCCGGATAGCATTCAAAGCCATGGAAAAAAGTGATTTTAAAACAGAAGTATGGTTAGTGCCATTGGGTATTAGCTATGAGAGTTATTTTTGTTTTCATTCAGTGGTCAGAATTCGTTTTGGAAAAGCCGTAGCTCTCTCTGAATATGTTGATTTATATAAAGAAAATCCGCAAAGAGCCGCTATAAAGCTTACGAATGAGATTTATCAAAAAATAAAACCCCTTATGGTACATTTTGATAGCTATGAAGAAGAAAAAAAACGCTTTCATCCAAATTTACCGGGTGAATTAGCAACACTGCCCGAGTATTTTCAAAACCCAAATAATCCACAGGAAAGAGATTTTGAATTAATAAAAAAAAGAGGAGAGGGCTTACTGGTAAAAATTACTCATTTCCCGGTTTTACTACTGCAGAATTATATATTGGTTACATTTATGCCTAACAAAAATTTTAAGCCTGCCGTCACCATAGTATCGGGATTAATTTTGTTTACAATCTATTATATTCTAATCTTATTGATTTCATTTTTAGTATTTTCTAATATTTTATCAGGAGTTCTCATTGTAGCTTTATTTTTGGGAATCATAAAATTCAATCCTAAATGATAGACGATGACAACCATAAAAATAAACTTGCAATAGCTGACGAAGTCTATGACTTGATAGTCGTTGGAGGAGGAGCTGCCGGTTTTTTCACTGCTATACGGACTAAAGAACACAATCCTTCGATGAAAGTATTGATATTGGAAAAGTCTGATAAGATTCTATCAAAAGTTCGGATTTCCGGTGGAGGAAGATGCAATGTAACGCACAACTGTTTTAATAATACTGAATTGCTCAAAGCCTATCCACGGGGTAACCGCTTTCTGAAAAAGGTTTTTCCAGAGTTTGGTGTAAAAGAAACGGTAAATTGGTTTGAGAAAAATGGAGTCCCCCTAAAAATCGAGAAAGACGGTCGTATGTTTCCGGTTTCGGATAATTCTGCAGATATTATTAACTGTTTTTTAAAAAAATGTAATCAGCATTCAATTGAGATTGTGCTAAAAAGCCCCGTATCCGGTATTAAAAAGCAAGATGAGCTATTTTATATTCAAACGAAAAATAAGACTTATACTGCACGAAAGTTAATGGTTGCTGTGGGTGGTTATACCAAAATTGAACAGTATAAGTGGATACAAGAGCTCGGACATAAAATAATAAACCCTGTACCATCTCTTTTTACTTTTAACATACCCGAAAAAAAATTACATAATCTGGCAGGTGTGTCTCTTGAAAATTCAGAGGTTTTTCTTGAAAATAGTAAATTTACTTCAAGCGGCCCTCTCCTAATCACTCATTGGGGCTTGAGTGGACCGGCTATTTTAAAATTGTCTTCATTAGCTGCTGAATATTTGAATGAAAAAAAGTATAACTTTAATATACGAGTAAACTGGAATAAGGACTTTACAGAAAAATTTCTCAGTGAAAAAATGGAAAATTTTCAGAAAACACATAAAAACAAAAAGATTCGTAACACTTCAATAGAGCCTATTCCAAACAGGCTTTGGCTTTATTTGCTTGAAAAAGTTCTGCAAGGAAAAGATAAAAGCTGGGGTGAGTTGGCAAAAAAAGAAAAGAATAAATTAATTGAGATTTTGTTTCGCAGCCCTTATAATGTTGAAGGTAAAACAACTTTTAAAGAAGAGTTTGTCACCTGTGGAGGAATAGATTTACAAGAGATAAATTCTAAAAATATGGAAAGTACTCTCCATAAAGATTTGTATTTTTCCGGTGAAATTCTGAATATAGACGCAGTAACCGGAGGGTATAATTTTCAGGCGGCATGGTCATGTGCGGCTATAGCTGCAAAACATATTGCACAACTGAATAACAATGGAAAAAGTACGACTAGATAAATGGTTATGGGCAGTTCGGATTTTTAAATCCAGATCAATAGCTTCTGAAGCCTGCAATGGTGGAAAAGTAAAGGTTGACGGAAATTCTGTCAAACCGGCTTTTACTTTAAAGGGAAGTGAAAAATTAATGATTCGAAAAAATAAAGCGAATATGGAGCTGAAAGTTTTGAATCTTATTGAAAAGAGGGTCTCTGCTGATAAAGCAGCAAATTGCTATGAACTGATAAAGCTCACTCAGGATGAGGAAAATGCGGGAATCTATCAAAAATATCCAAACAGAGAAAAAGGAGAGGGGCGTCCAACCAAAAAAGACCGTAGAAACCTGGGAAAGTATTTAGATAAATAATTTTAGGAAAAGTAGAGTTAGTACAAGTTAAAAAATAGTTAATGAAGCATACATCTTATTTAGAAATTGATAAATCGGCATTTAAAAAGAATTTAAATTTCTTCAAAAAACTCTTAGGTCCCGGCGTACTGTTTTCTTCCGTAGTAAAATCAAATGCTTACGGTCATGGCATTAAAGAGTATGTAACTATGGCAAAATCTTGTGGAGTAAAACACTTTTCAGTTTTTTCAGCACATGAAGCCCAGGAGGTTATAGAAACCGGTGTTTGCGATGAGGATGCTGACATTATGATTATGGGTTATCTTGAAGATGTAGAAATTAAATGGGCTATTGAGCAGGATATCGAAATTTATATTTTTCATCTTGAACGATTGAAATACGCCATTAAAATGGCCGAAAAGCTTAATAAAAAAGCCAGAATCCACATTGAGGTTGAAACAGGCTTAAACAGAACCGGTATTGATTATGATGAACTGGACGACTTGATTCCTTTAGTACAGGAAAATGCTGATAAATTGATTTTAAAAGGTCTGTGTACTCATTTTGGAGGAGCTGAAAGTATTGGCAACTACTTTCGTATAATGCAGCAAATTGAGACGTATAAGAAAATTAAAGAAAAGCTTTCTTCTCATGAACTTAGTTTTGAGTATTATCATCAGGTGAGTTCTGCGGGTGTTTTTAGTTATCCGGAAGCTATCGGAAATATGGTCCGAATTGGAATTGCTCAATACGGCCTTTGGCCGAGCAGAGAAGTTTATATGTCTTACATTACTAAAAATAAACTAAAAAGTGACCCTTTAAAAAGGCTAATCAGCTGGAAAAGTAAAGTTATGGAGATTAAAAATGTGAAAGCCGGAGATTTTGTCGGTTATGGCATGAGTTATATGGCTCCAAAAAATATTAAAGTTGCTTTGGTTCCGGTAGGTTACGCCTACGGATATAGCCGCTCATTAAGTAATTTGGGCCGGGTTCTTTTACATGGAAGAAGAATTGGAGTCATTGGTACGATTAACATGAATATGATGGCAATAAATATCACAGATGTGCCTAATGTAAATTTAGGAGATGAAGTGGTGCTGGTAGGTAGACAAGGAAGACAAGAGATATCAATCGGGTCATTCGGAGAAATGAGTAATCAGCTCAATTATGAACTTTTGAGTCGTCTTCCAACCAAAATTCCCCGGTATATTATTGAAAAACAAAAGCCGATTTAAGGTTTTAGTTTAAAAAATGAATAAATTTTAGTTTATCGGTGATAGCTTTTTCTATGGTTTAAAACAGCTTTAAAGGCAATTTTCCTTATTTTTGTAGCAAATAATATATATGTCAGATAAAAATAAAATAAGAGTTCGTTTTGCTCCAAGCCCTACAGGACCTTTACACATTGGTGGAGTGAGAACAGCATTATATAACTACTTATTTGCGAAGCATAATGGAGGGACTTTCATTCTTAGAATTGAAGATACAGATCAGACGCGCTATATAGAAGGTGCAGAGAAATATATCATAGAATCACTGGAATGGTGCGGTATAAAATGTGATGAAGGACCTCATGTTGGCGGGAATTATGGACCTTACAGACAATCTGAACGAAAAGATACTTACCGGGTTCATGCTGAAAATTTAGTGGCAAAAGGACATGCCTATTATGCATTTGATACCCCGGAAGAATTGGAAGCCATGAGAGAAAGGCTCAAGGGGCAGGGTGTTCCTTCGCCTCAATACAATCATCTTTCAAGAGAATATATGCGAAACAGTTTAACCCTGTCAGCAGATGAAACCCAAAAATTGATAGCAGATGGCACGCCCTATGTTATCCGAATCAAAATGCCCCGAAACGAAGAAGTTAAGTTTGAGGATGTAATCCGCTCATGGATAGTTTTTCAGACCAATCAGCTTGATGACAAAGTTTTGTACAAATCTGATGGAATGCCCACTTATCATTTGGCCAATGTGGTGGATGATTATAATATGGAGATATCTCATGTAATAAGAGGAGAAGAATGGTTACCATCCGCTCCGCTTCATGTAATGTTGTATAAATATTTGGGATGGGAAGACAAAATGCCTCGTTTCGCTCATGTACCTTTAATTCTAAGACCTGACGGAAAAGGAAAATTAAGTAAAAGAGATGGTGACAAGCTGGGTGTTCCGGTATTTCCACTCGATTGGGAAGATCCTACATCTAAGGAAAAAGCAATGGGTTTTCGTGAGCAGGGCTATTTAAAAGAGTCTTTTTTAAATATTTTATTGTTTTTGGGATGGAATCCCGGTACAGAAAAGGAAATTTATCAGTTAGATGAAATGATTCAGGATTTTAGTCTGGAAAGAGTGGGTAAGGCCGGAGCAAAATTTGACGTAGACAAAGCTAAGTGGTTTAATCAGCAACACTTAAAAATAAAATCAAATGAAGACTTACTTGAATTGGTAAAACCCTATTTGAATGATACTATCAAACAAAAACCGGAGCAGTTTTTACTGAAGTTTATTGAGTTGATGAAAGAAAGAGCAACTTCACCACAGGATTTTTATGAATCCGGGAAGTATTTCTTTGGCTTACCTGAGAGTTATGATGAAAAAATGATTGCTAAAAAATGGAATGATAAAACCGAAGTCTTTTTTAAAGAGTTGCTTGATCAATTGAGTAGTTCAGCCATGTTTGATGCAACACAGTTTGAAAACCAGTTAAAAGTACTTATGGACAAGCAACAAATGAAAATGGGGGAGGTTTTGCCGGTTTTGCGAATAATGCTTTCGGGCACTATGCAGGGACCACCGGTTTTTGAATTAGCTGAACTACTGGGAAAAGAAGTTGTTGAAGAAAGAATAAAACATGCTATAGTATCATTTCCGGCGTTGATTAATTAAAAATACACAGTTATGCCTAAGAAAAAGTCAAAAGAAGGGAAACCTCAAGTAAATAAAGATCTGGAAGGATTTGAAATTCACATTAATGAATTTGGACAGATTATCTCTAATTATCCGGTTCATAAATTAAATACATTTCTCAATAAGAATGTAGATGATAAAAAATTGAGAGACAGAGAAGATTTGGAAGAATTAAAAGAAGGCAAAAAGTCAAAAGAAAGCAAGAAGAAAAAAAAATAACTTCTTCCGGCAAAATCACGAAATCTAAACCTAATTTATGAAAAGACCTGTAAGAGTATTAGTTGCAAAAATTGGACTTGACGGTCATGACCGGGGAGCGAAAATTATTGCTTCTGCATTGAAAGATGCCGGTATGGAAGTAATTTATACAGGATTAAGGCAAACCCCAGAGATGGTTGTTCAGGCAGCAATGCAGGAAGATGTTGATGCTATTGGCGTGAGTATTTTATCAGGAGCCCACATGACTGTCTTTCCAAAGCTTATCCAAATTATGAAAGATAAAGGAGTTGATGATATTTTATTGACCGGAGGTGGAATAATACCTGAAAATGATATTATAAAATTAAAAGAAATGGGCGTGGATGAACTTTTCCAACCCGGAACCCCAACGGTTAATATTGCCAATTATATTTATGAAAAAGTTAATCAAAAACGAAAAAAATGATGACAGATATTACACAATTACTTATTGAAAAAGACAATGGAATAGCGGTAGTTACCATAAATAAAGAGCAAAAAATGAATGCTTTAAACCGCAAATTAGTTGAAGAACTTAATCATGTTTTTACGGAGTTAAAGCAAGACAAAGAAGTGGTGGGTGTTATACTTACCGGGAAAGGCCAAAAAGCTTTTGCTGCCGGTGCAGATATAAGTGAGTTCACCGGATTGGATGAGTCTCAGGCTTATAATATGAGTAAAGAAGGACATGATACTTTTAATTTAATAGAAAATTTTCCCAAGCCGGTAATTGCTGCTGTAAATGGCTTTGCATTAGGTGGAGGTTGTGAATTAGCAATGGCCTGTCACTTTAGATATGCTTCTGAAAATGCAAAGTTTGGACAGCCGGAAGTAAATCTGGGTATAGTGCCCGGTTATGGTGGTACTCAGCGCTTGATTGCTTTAGTTGGAAGGGGAAGAGCAGCTGAGCTAATGATGACCGGTAATATGATTGATGCGCAGGAAGCCTATCGAATTGGATTGGTCAATAAAGTTACAGATATAGAAAACCTGTTGGAAGCTTCAAAGAAAACGATAAATACGATAGCTGCAAAAGCTCCTTTAGCAGTTACCGGTGTGATAGAGTGTGTTAATGCATTTAGTGACAGAACCCTGGATGGAATGGAAAGAGAAAGAAATGTTTTTGCCGGTTGTGCATCAACAGAAGATTTTAAAGAGGGAGCTACCGCCTTTATGGAAAAAAGAAAAGCAAATTTTAAAGGAGCATAGACACAGCATTTAAATATTATTAAATTAAAAAAACCAGAAATTAAATTTAGAATGGATTACAGAATTGAAAAAGATACCTTAGGTGAACTTAAAGTTGCAGCAGATAAATATTGGGGAGCTCAAACGCAGCGCTCAATTCAAAATTTTCCGATTGGAAATGATAATATGCCGATTGAGATTATCAGAGGTTTTGCTGTTTTGAAGAAAGCTGCAGCTATAACTAACCATCAAGCAGGTATTTTAGATGAGGAAAAGAAAAACCTGATTGTAGAAGTTTGCGATGAAATTTTAAGTGGAAAGCTTGACGATCAGTTTCCGTTAGTTGTATGGCAGACCGGTTCCGGAACTCAGAGCAATATGAACGTAAATGAAGTGATTGCAAACAGAGCACATGTTTTAGCCGGTGGAAAGCTAACGGATTCGGTTAAAAAAATTCATCCGAATGATGATGTAAATAAATCTCAGTCTTCTAACGATACTTTCCCAACAGCTATGCATATTGCGGCTTATACATTAATCGTCAGAAACACCTTGCCAAATATAGCTTTGCTTAGAAATGTTTTGCAGGAAAAGGCAGAGAAAAACATGCATATAGTAAAAATTGGCCGGACACACTTTATGGATGCAACTCCATTGACATTAGGACAGGAGTTTAGCGGATATGTGTCGCAATTGGATCATGCAATAAAAACCATCAGTAATTCATTAGACCACCTGGCAGAACTGGCATTAGGTGGAACTGCAGTAGGGACAGGAATTAACACACCGGAAAACTATGCAGAAAATGTAGCAGAAGTGATTGCAGACTTAACGGGACTTCCTTTTCGCACAGCAGAAAATAAATTTGAAGCTTTAGCAGCTCATGATGCTATAGTTGAATGTTCCGGAGCCTTAAAAACAGCAGCTGTTAGTTTAATGAAAATTGGAAATGATATCAGAATGTTATGCTCCGGTCCACGCTGTGGAATTGGTGAAATAAATATTCCTGCCAATGAACCCGGCTCATCTATAATGCCCGGAAAGGTAAACCCGACTCAGGCAGAGGCATTGACAATGGTTTGCGCTCAGGTGCTGGGAAATGATGTAGCTATAAATGTTGGTGGTACAAATGGACATTTTGAATTGAATGTGTTTAAGCCCATGATGATTTTTAATTTGCTGAATTCAGCCAGACTTTTGGGAGATGCCTCAAAAGCTTTTAATGACAACTGTGCAGCCGGTATTGAACCCAATCTTGAGCGTATTGACACTAACTTAAAGAACTCTTTGATGTTAGTTACTGCCCTAAATCCGGTTATTGGCTATGAAAATGCAGCTAAAATTGCCAAAAAAGCTCATGCTGAAAATAAAACCTTGAAAGAAGCAGCTATGGAATTGGAGTTAATTGATGCAGCTAAATTTGATAAAGTAGTAGACCCTGCAAAAATGATTGGAAAAATTAAAGAATAGTTTTGCATAGTCATTTTTAAAACTTAACTTTGCAGTCACAATATATCGCGGGGTGGAGCAGATGGTAGCTCGTCGGGCTCATAACCCGAAGGTCACAGGTTCGAGTCCTGTCCCCGCTACGAAAAAACCCGGTTTAAATTAAGCCGGGTTTTTTATTTTATACCCCTCTTGTCTTTTGTTTTAATTTTTTATAAGGACTCATACTCTTTGGTCATCTTTTTAATTTTAATAAAACTTTTAACAGAAAAAAAACTGCATTTTCATCACAGACTAATAGATATGTAATATTTTTTTGTATTTGTAGAAATCTTTAGAAATCCTCCAACTAGATGAAAGGCTTGTTAGAATAAGAGTTAAAGAATAATTGTAGAAATGCAGACGCAATTAAGTAGGATTAATCTCTATATGACATTATAATTAAGTATCACAAAGCAGTTATTTTGTGTTTTTTACTCTTCAATCTTTATTATAGATTTGAAAAAAAAAATAAGTTATGAATTTATCTACAAAAGTATTATCAGCATTTTTGACATTTAGCCTGCTGTTTTTATGTGGCAGTCATTTGGAGGCACAGACCCCTCAGGGCATTAATTATCAGGCAGTAGCCCGGGATGCAGATGGAAATCCCATCACAAACTCTAATATTGATGTGCAGTTTTCCTTATTATCCGGAAGTGCTAACGGTACTCTGGTTTGGGAAGAAACGCATTCAGCGAATTCAAACTCTTTGGGTTTATTCAATCTGGTGATTGGAGATGGTACAAATACCGGTGGCTCTGCCGCTTCATTTTCAGATATTGATTGGAGCGGTGACGATCACTTTTTAAAGGTCGAAGTAGACTTTGGAAGTGGTTTTACTGAGATGGGTACAACTCAGTTTATGAGTGTTCCTTATGCATTATCAGCACAAAGTGTTGTTGATATGCCGGTTATGGAACTGGGTGAATTAGATGATGTAAATACCTCAGGTGCATCTAATGGAGACGTATTACAATGGGATGGAAATAATTGGGTACCGGCTGCAGTAAGTGGTGGCGGTGGTGCACCAAGCGGACCGGCCGGCGGAGATTTAAGTGGAAGTTATCCTGATCCGGTTATAGCTGACAACGCAGTAACAGCTGATAAGTTGGATCAAATGGGAGCTTCAAGTGGACAAGTTCTACAGTGGGACGGTTCTTCATGGACTCCGGAAGATGTACCCGGAAGTAAATGGTCAGAAGACGGAAGTGATATTTATTATGATGACGGAAAAGTAGGTATAGGAACTGATGAGCCATATACAACATTGCATGTAGAAAACAATGAGGATATGGCCGGTTCAACTGCAGGAGAAGTTGATGGCGAAAATGCTGCGCTTACATTAGTGAATCCAGTAAATCTCGGTGCCGGAGCAATGACTGGTATTCGGTTTAATGTTAGTAGTGTATCTAATACAGGTGGGGCAATCGCTTTTGAAAGAACAGGTGGTCAATCGCAAGGTCGACTACATTTTGCAACAAAATCATCAAATGCAGTATCAAATGAAATACCAATTCGTATGACAATAAGTCAAGATGGAAATGTTGGTATTGGAACCACAAGTCCAAATACTTTGCTGGAAATAGCTAACCCATCCGGATCAGATACTGTTGGATTGCATATGCTTGGTAGTGATAACTACATAAGATTAAATAGCTGGAGAATTGGGGACCTAGGATCAGGAGGTATTGGCCCCGGTTCATTTGGTGGCGATATGGCAATTACACGAAATAATGTACCTCATTATACTTTTTGGATGTCTTATTTTAGACCAATGCCTGACAATACTGTTGCTTTAGGAGGTCTATCTAATAGATGGACAAGTGTTTTTGCATCAAATGGTACTATTAACACTTCTGACATGCGTGAGAAAACAAATATTCAAAACTCAACTTACGGTCTTAGTGAAGTAATGCAAATGCGTGCTGTAAATTTTGAATGGATAGATCGTCCGCAGGATGGAACTAAAATTGGTTTTATTGCACAAGAACTACTTGATATAGTGCCGGAAGTTGTAGTAACAAAAGAAAAAGTTGAAAATCGTGAAACCGGTGAAGTGACTTATGTAGAAGCAGAAAATTACGGTGTATATTATTCTGATTTACTCCCTGTTTTTTCAAGAGCCATTCAGGAACAACAAGCTATCATTGAGGCACAAAAAGAAGAATTAGATAAAATCAAGCAGGTATTGAAAGAGGCCGGATACTCTATAGATTAACATCGGGTGTTATATTTTTTAAACAGGTAATTGGTTGTTTTTGAAAAAAAATGACAATCACCAAAAAATTGATTAAAATGAAAAAAATAATATTAACAACATGTGTTTTCTTTATGAGTGCTATGCTTCTAAAGGCTCAGTCACTTAGCCCGACAGTAATCAGCTCATTAGGTGGTTTTTCTGAAAGCGGAGATTACAGCTTGAGTTTTACAGCCGGTGAAGCCGTGACAGAAACATTTTCTGCGAACGAGCATATACTTACTCAAGGGTTCCAGCAACCAATGCTTGTCTCTGTGAGTGTTCGGGAGAATGAAATGAATGAAAACTTCTCGGTAAATGCCTATCCTAACCCTACTTCTGATAAAGTCTTTATTGACATTAACAGTGATATGGGTGAAGATTTGTATTTGCAATTGTATGATATACTCGGACAAAAAATTCAGCACCCAATGCATATCAGTATGCAAAGTGGAAATTATGTACATGAATTAGACCTTACAGGATTGAGTTCAGGTATGTATATGGTAGAATTAAAGAATGAGTCGGGATTGCTAAAAGAAGTAATTAGAATTCAAAAAATACGTTAGTCTTTTTTAGTTTACACATAACTAAAACCAAAAGGCCTCAGTTTTTTAAACTGAGGCCTTTTTTCTTCTAAGTTAGTATAGACGAAAATTAATTTTTTAAAAGCTTAACAAACCACTGTATACAGAGTTTTTACTTTGTAAATTGTAGATGTATTCTCCTTCGGGTAAGTATCCTTTTTCTGTAGAAACTTTGTTGCCGGTGATGTTGTAACGAGTATCTACGATTTCTCCCTTTAGGTTGTATACATGAAGTGTATATGTATTGTTAAAGTTATTTTCAAAGTTGAAAGTGTAAGTGTCTTCTGATTTTTCAATTTCAAAAGCCGGTAATTTATCTAAAAGCATCGCCTCGTCAACTGAAGTATTAATGTCTAATTTCTTTAAATAAGCAGCCATTTCATCAGAATCTAAATGGAAACTTTTATCATTTTCTGAAGCAATTGCGATATTTAAAAATAAACTGATAATGATGCTAACTGATAATACTAACTTTTGCATAAAAAATGTTTTAAAATGAATAAAACGGAGAAAATTTGGAGGAGAGAGGCTGTTTCTTAATGGAAACAATGGTAAATTAGTATGTTATTTTTTATTTGTCAAGTTTTTTTTAAAAAAAATATTAATCCACAACAAAAATGAAGAAATGGATTTTTAGAATTTCGGGTCTTTTTGTAAGCGTTATACTGCTGTTTTACATCTATTTTCAGTTTGTTTATGAAATTAAGCTCATGGATTTTGATATGGAGTTTGAATATGCATATACTGATTTTCAGAGCGTAGATAAGTTTGATACACAAGACGGATATATGCTTTACTACCCTAATGACTTTGAACATGATTCTATTTCAGTTATAGTTTTTAATCATGGTTGGGCTGCTCATGATCCGGTAGCTTATGGTGCCTGGTTAAAGCATTTAATATTACAGGGTAATGCAGTTATTTATCCGAGATATCAAAATAGCATATTCACCTTGCCATCTGTTTTTACAGATAATGCAGCTAAGGCAGTTAAAGATGGATTGGAATATCTTGAGACTGAAATTGGTATCGCTCCCCGCAAGGATTTTATGGTTTATACCGGTCATTCATTTGGGGGAGTAATCTCTGTGAATTTGGCTGTAATGCATGAGGAATATGGTTTGCCTAAGCCGGTTTCTGTTTTTGCCGTACAAGCGGGACACGGTTCTTTTGGTATGGGAGAGGAAATAGATTATAGCAGATTTCCCGAGGAAACTAATCTCATTTTTGTTGTTAGTGAAAAGGACAGAATAACGGGGGATGTTTTTGCAAAAGAAATTTATGAGCTGAATGAGGGTTTGGATAAACGTATTTATGGCTATAAAATGTTTTATGATTCTCATAATGATGAAGTCTTAAAAGCCACACATGCTGACCCAATTGCCATGCATCCGGATTTTAGAATGAGAACAGCTTTTTGGATTTTAATTCATGCAACTATTGCCAATGAAATTAATCAGGCAGATATATACGGATTTTGGAGAATGTTTGATATAATTACTGATGCTGCATTTTCTAATGTGGGTTTAGAGGAAATTTTAGATAATCACACACCGGATGGTGAATTTTATATGGGTACATGGACAGATGGAACACCGGTAAAGCCCATGCAAAGAATATTTTAAACAAAATTTATGAAGCATTTATATTTGGTACTTATTGTTTTGTTCGTGGCCACTTCCTGTAAAACCTATTTAAGTAAAATTACGGAAGTTGAAGTTGGCGAAGTCCCACAGCAGGTGGAAGATGTTTTTATTGAAAATCCGGAAGGTATTCAGGTGGAAGTTTGGCAGGAGAATTTAGTAATACCCTGGTCACTTGTATTCTTACCGGATGGAAGTGCATTAGTCAGTCAGAGAACCGGAAGCATTATTTATATTAAAGATGGAGATATGCAAAACCAACCTTATGCTGTCATGCCTGATATTAGGCAAAAACACGGTACTGAAGGAGGTTTAATGGGACTGGCGGTGCACCCGGACTTTGAGAATCAACCCTATGTTTATGCTAAATATACTTTTGACGATGGAGAAGAATTTGACAATAGAGTTGTTCGATTTCGTCATGCCGGCAACAGGGGGATCTTTGATAAAGTTATTTTAAAAGGAATGCCGGCGGCAAATAATCACAACGGAGGTCGCATAAAATTTGGACCGGACGGAATGTTATATATAGCTACCGGTGAAATTTTTGACAGAAGTTTACCTCAGGATATGAATAGTCTGGGTGGCAAATTCCTGAGAGTCAAACCGGATGGGGATATTCCCCCGGATAATCCTTTTCCGGACTCTCCGATTTACACTCTGGGACATAGAAATGCACAGGGAATAGCGTGGCATCCTGAAACCGGTGATTTATTTTCATCAGAGCATGGTCCATCCGGAGAAATGCTTATTACGGGGAATGACATCATTAATATAATTTATCCGGGTAAAAACTATGGCTGGCCGAGAGTTGTCGGGCAGATGAATTACCCTGAGTTTGAAGATCCTATTATAATGTGGTCAAATGCTACGCCGCCCTCAGGCATGGATTTTTGGAATGGTGATTTGTATGTTGCTACATTACGCAGCCGCACACTTATCCGAATAGAATTAGAAAAAGACAGTAATTCTGATGATTACTCAATTCTAAATATCGAACGTTGGTTTTCGGCAAAGAGAAATGAAGGGACTTATGGTCGATTAAGGGATGTAGTTGTTGGTCCGGATAATGCGCTTTACGTTCTTACAAGCAACAGAGATGGACGAGGAAGTCCTCAGGAGGGAGATGATAAAATTCTCAGAATTACTAAAAAGTAAAAAAGCAGCCGATATTTACCTGCTGCTTCTAATTTTTTTTTGTTGAAAATTTTGTAAAGTCTTTTGATATTAGTGCTTAGGTAGCGACGATGTCTAAATGAGGGAACTCTCACAACATTTTCCATTTATATTCCTTTCTAACCCTTTTTTTTAAAAAAAAGGGTTAACAAAAAAATCGCGGCTGAATTCCTCCTTGACCCGCTAAGCTTTCACTTGCTAAAAATTTTAAACTCCTTGCGTCGAACAGTAAAATTTTTCACGCAAGATTCAAGCAGCGGGTACCCCAAGTCCGGAATAAAGGCCGCATCCCCTGCTGCGAATTGGCTTCTTTATGGTCTTTAAGCGTGTAGTTTGCTAAAAATATAAATACAAAAACCTTTCGTGCCGTTAGTCGGGCCTTGAGGGGTTGTCCAATAAAACAAGAAAACCGGAACGCGATCACGACAACTGTCTGAAGCACAGCTATCTGAAAATTTGGAAAATTTTCAGCGAATAGCGTAGCGAGTTTTGTCGTGATAGTGTAGGTTTTCGTAGTTTTATTAGGGCAAGGTCTCACAGCCCTTGATTTTTCTCTTTTATCTTTTTTATCAAG